>CAMZKF010000229.1 GCA_947311095.1 uncultured Flavobacteriales bacterium | reverse complement strand
TTTTTAGAGCATCTAAATATAAAGTAAATATTAGTATTGCTATCATTACCCAAATAACGATTAAATTGGCGATAAAAGAATCTAAGTATTTTCCAAATATTTTTTTACGAGGCGAATAAAACTGAGCTTTAAAATAATCAAAATTATAAGGATCCAAATAAATTGGATCTACTTTTTGAATTACATTATCATTGTCTTCATCTGTAAATACCATTGTATTGGCATTGGTTACAAAATCTTCTAATGCTTTATTCTTATATTTATTTCTAAATGTTTGAAAGCTTTCGTTTTTCAATTTCCCAAAAAACTTTCTTAGTTTTTTATATTCTTTCCCCGATAACTTTCCCTTTTCTTTCTCTACTTCCAACACTAACTTAAATGCGGAGCTTGGTTTTGTAAATAAACGTTGTACACTATCTTTCTTAGCTTCAAATAAATTGTAAATTTTCTTATATCTAATTTTTAAAATATCAAAATATTGATTAATGCTAACGTATGCTTCTTTATCAAACTTATCGATAGAGAGTTTTCCAACCGCGTCGCACAAGCCTTCTACATCAGTACATTTTATTCTATTTACAAGTAAAAATTCTTTTTCTAATTCATTTTTTACAATGTGAAGTTTCCTCGATATTTCTTGCTTTTTATAATCTAAATTATGATCACTTTCAACATATCGTTTTGCATCGTTTAATTTCCCTTGAAGGTTTGAAATCCATTGATCTTTTTTCCAATTAGAAAAAGACATTTGTTTATTATATTCATAAAAATATTTCTCGTATTTATTTTCTTTAAATTGAGTTACTGCCAATCCTTCATAAGCCCATCGTGAAGCCATTATATTCCCTACCCAAGGAACATGGCTTTTAGATGCAAATACAGGGTTTAATTTATCGAAGGAAACCAAAATCCCACTAAATAATAGTTGGGGGATAATTAAAATAGGAATAAGAATATAAATAACTTTCACCGAATTAAAACTAGCAGAAATATTTAGTCCTAAAATATTGGCAAAGGTAGATACAGAAAATAAAATCGCCCAGTAATAAAAATTCATTCCTTGTATTCCTAAGACCCAATTACCTGCTACTACATAAAATATAGATTGAATTGCCGATATAATCAACATAATAGAAATCTTAGAGAAAAGAAAACTTCCTTTACTTAAATTTAGAAATTTTTCTCGTTTCAATATTTTTAAATTTCCTATAATTTCCTCAGCACTGGTTGTTAATCCTATAAAAAGAGAGACTATAACAGATATAAATATAAACTGAGGTATATTACTACTTTCATAAAATACATAAATAGACTCTCCATCTGGAGCTATGATTAAGTATTTCATAAAAAAAGCAAGAATTAAGCCTAATGAAGGAGCTTGAAACATTGTTATAATCATGTACTGACGATTGGTCAATTTTGACAAAACATCTCTTACAAAAAACACCTTTACTTGTTGTAGTTTTGTAGGTATCTTAAAGCCACTTTCAGGCATTTCTTCTACATCCTCTACTATGTTTTTATGTTCTCTTTGGTATTCTTCATAGTGTGCATTCCATTCTTTAGGAGATACCTTTCTGTTTTCTGTTAAATTTCCGTATTCATCTACTACTTTAGATTCAATTATATTAAAAATTTGTTCTGGGTTAACATTCCCACAAGTATAGCATTCACTCTCTTCTGCATTTGCATGTCTTGCTAAACTTTTAAAATATATTACAGCATCTATCGGATTTCCATTATAAATTGGATAACCTCCTTGATCTAAAATAAATAATTTATCAAACATTTTGAAAATGTCTGATGATGGTTGGTGAATAACAACAAAAATCAATTTTCCTTTTAAGGCTAATTCTTTCAAGAGATCCATTATATTTTCTGAATCTCTAGACGACAAACCAGAAGTAGGTTCATCAACAAACATTACTGCTGGTTCACGAATTAATTCTAAGGCTATATTTAATCGTTTTCTTTGCCCTCCTGAAATTGTTTTCTCCAAATAACTTCCAACTTTCAAGTCTTTTGCTTCGTATAAACCTATTGATTTTAAGGTTTTTATGACCAGCTTTATTATTGCATCGTCTGACAGATTACCAAAGCATAATTTAGCATTGTAAAATAAGTTTTGAAATACTGTTAACTCTTCAATCAATAAATCATCTTGTGGAACAAAACCGATTACTCCTTCAAGTTTATCTTTCTCATGATGAAGGTCAATTCCATTTATTGTTATTTTTCCAATAGTTGGGGTATAACTCCCGTTCAAGACATTTAACAAGGTTGATTTTCCAGCTCCAGAACCTCCCATTATACCAATAAGCTTACCGGATTCTTCAACAAAATCAATATTGTGTAAACCTACTTTACCACCTTTAAAATGGTATTGCATATTATCTACTCGAAAAACAATTTTTTGAGAAGCTTCATCACTTAAAAAGCGACTGATAATGTCACTATAATAAATTGGTTGAACTTTTGAACTTCTTAATGAAGAGCCTTGAGTTAGAATATGAACTCTATCTTTAGCTAAAAATTGTCCATTGATAGACAATTGATGACTTCCAAAGTACTTTACAAAATAGGTATTTATTGATTGTACTCTAAGAACCCTTACAAATCCTACTATTGTTTCTGAATAAAGGTGTTTTGATTTTTCAAACCTATCGGCTATATTATTATCAACTACCAAATAATTTTCATTGTCGATAAAATCTTCTTCCTCTGCTTTTACATATTCAAGGCATTGGTCAAATTCGTGTCGAACAATATTAAATGTTTCTGCTACCGTAGTAACAAATTCTAATTCTTGTTCTGCTATTACCTCATTAGCATTCGTAAATTCTAGAATACGAATAAATACTATTATTTTCTGCCGTTGTGCTAATTCTTCATTTATTTGAGTACAAATACGAAGTACTTTAACGGAGTTTACTGAGGTTCTTTTTCGTTTGGTATTGGTTTTTCTTTTTCTTTTACTAGTGTGATGACCTATTACATATTCATCATAAACTTCAAGGTATTCTTCTACTAATTCTTGATTTAATTCTTGACTTAAGAACGCACCAACAATGTGTCTCCCTTTGGAGTCTAACTGAATTTCTCCAGTCTCTTCGTCTATGTCAACTTTTGCGATTATGGCAAAAAGTTGCATTAGGGCTTTCAGTATCCTCTCGCTCATTTAAATCAATTACTTATTAGTAGCTAAAACCAATTTACTTAGTTAACTATTTTTAGTTTTGTTTTGCAAAACCAATCATTATAGATGCGCATCCTGATAATTTTTTATCAACATCTAATTTCACTTCAATTGTACAGTCTAATGAATTTTCTATTTCAAAATCCCAATAAGGTGCATATTCATAATCTTCGTTAGAAAACAACAAATTACGTTCTTTATCATAAACTTCAAATATAATATATGTATCATCAGAACCTGCTGAAGTCGCTACTCGATAAGTTGACCCGCCATAAAAAGTAACTTCGAACTCTGCGGCCTCATCATCATTTAAAAAAGCTCGATAAACTTGCCCGTCAGAAATAAATATACGATTTAATTGTTTGTCTTTTTCCGTATTTAAATAGCCGTTTGTTATCGCTGCAATTTCATCACAAGTTTCTTGAGAAAACGAATTATTAAAAGTGAATAAACCTAAGGCTAATAATGCATAATTGAATATCTTTTTCATATCTTAAATTTCTTGTTTTGTATTTGATTAACCTACTATTGTTTTTCTAATTGAAGCCAATGACTCAACTATTTTAGTTAATGCTTCGTCTGAAATATTTATATTATTCTTACTATTTATAACCGTCACTTTTTTCACAGGATCTGTAACAGGTTCTGCATATTCGTAAGAAAAAGTAATGCTTTCAAATTCTTTTAACAAATCTTCCAAATCAATGGTTAAATCTTCATAATCATCTTGCTCGCTAAATCCTTCTAAAGATTTGAGCATTCCTATCATATTTTTTAATGCTTGTTTTTGTTCTGCAACTCTTTCAATCAAACGAGTATTCTTAGTTTCTAATGCCGCTTGTGAAGCGAAGTAAACAGCTTCAACCCACCCTCCTATCACAACTAAAGCTGCGATATTAGATTTATCATTATTCTTTAAATAATCATCTGCATTTTTATACGCTTCATTTACCAATACAAGCATTGAATCTTGAATCCCCATGCTATTGTTAAAACGTTTTGCGATATCTTCATTAAATGCACCTGATAAATCTAATTGATCAGCTATTTTACGAACAGTTTTTAAATACTTGAGGCTTAAATCTGTATTTTCATAGATTGTAATATAACCTAAATCGGCTCCATAAACGCCCATATTAAGCGCTTTTTGAAAAGAAGTAGAATATTTCCCTGAATTATCTACACTATTTAACAATTCTGAATTAAAGTCTGAGCCTTCTTCTTTTACCAAAAAAGCTGTTTGTACTGGTGACGGTATAGTGAAAAACTTACCTCCTATTTTAACCCTTATATTATCTTCAGGCAATTTTGAATCCTCAACTATTTTAGTGTCTATTGTGTCTATAGTAGCTTGAGAATCTTCTGCATTATTTGTTTTTGCTTCTTCCCCGCAACTTGTAAAAAGCAAAGAGCCAGAAAACAAGGCTAATGTGGTAATGTAAACGCTATACTTTTTCATCATTTTATGTTTGATTTCAAAAATTTATATTTCTAATCTCCCAAAGAAAACGAATATGTGCTAAACAACCAAAAAAAAGAACCGTTATTTCATTTTTTTTTATCCTTCGTTCTTTTTTTCGTAAAAAAAAAAGATGTGTTTTTAAAAAATAAACAAAGGTTTTAAACTATTTTTACATAAAAAACAGAATCATATATATGAGTTTAGAAATAAACAAAATTGGAATCATTACTTCTGGAGGAGATGCCCCAGGAATGAATGCGTGTATTAGAGCTATTACAAGAACTGCTTTGTATCATAACATCGAGGTAATTGGATTTAAACAAGGCTATAATGGCTTGATTAAAAATAAGCATTCTGTTTTATCTTCCAGATCCGTTAGCAACATTATTCAAAGAGGTGGGACTATTTTAAAAACAGCTCGTAGTGATGATTTTAGAACCAAAGAAGGACGTAAAAAAGCATTTGAAAACTTAAAAGCAAACAATATTGATGCTTTAGTTGCGATTGGAGGAGACGGAACTTTTACTGGTGCTTCGGTATTTAATCAAGAATTTAACTTTCCTGTCATAGGTATTCCTGGTACCATTGACAATGATTTATTTGGAACAGACAATACTATTGGATATGACACAGCATTGAATACCGTTATTAATGCTGTTGACAAAATAAAAGATACAGCGAGTAGCCATGGCCGTTTATTTGTAATTGAAGTTATGGGAAAAGATGCAGGATTAATTGCTTTAAGAAGCGGTATTGCTACGGGAGCAGAAGCTATTTTGATTCCAGAAACAACAACATATATTGAACATTTATTAAAAAAACTATCTAACGACAGAAAAAACAAAAAGCCAAGCGGAATTATTATTGTTGCTGAAGGTGATGATTTTGGAGGCGCTTATAAAGTTGCCGAAGCGGTAAAAGCAGACCATCCTAAATATGACATTAGGGTTACCGTCTTAGGTCACATTCAGAGAGGTGGAAGCCCATCTGCTTTTGACAGGGTATTAGCTAGTCAATTGGGAGCTGGAGCTATCAATGCTTTAATTGAAAATAAAACAAATGCGATGGTTGGTATTGTAAACAAAGAGCTTGTACTTACCCCTTTTGAACAAGCGATAAAACATAATCACAAAATAAATATGAATTTATTGAAACTTGCCGAAATTTTAGCGTGTTAAATCAATATTTATAAAAAAAATAAAAAGATTTTTTAGTAAATTTCATTAAAATTCAGCAAAAAGTTGAGTATCTTCTTCCAATGCTTCAAGAGATTTTGCTGTTGATATATTTTTTATTAAAATCTTAAAAATTGCCATTTCGTGTTCCGTAGATAGTAAAGCTCCCGACGGTGTTTTCTTCCATTTGCTCCAAGTTGCTTCTGCTCCTCCAAATGGAATTATGGATACCCACATTTTAAATTTATAAGGCAAATTATTTTCATCTAAATACCAAAGGTAAGAATCTCCTGGCGTATCTCCTCCTGAAGCATAGGAAACTAACAATCTTTTTTTACCTTCATCTTCTACTATTGTTCGTGTAGTTCCATTATCAAAAATTTTAGCTGGAGCATTTAACCAAAAAGAATCGTTACAGAAATATTTCCATGCCTTTGTTTTCAACTCTTTTGCTTTTTCAAAATCTTTAACTTTTTTTGTATTCTGATAAACTACAAATTGTTCGAGGCTATCTAAGTTTAATCTTACATCGTTTTTCTTCCATTTGACTTGAACAAAGTTATTTTGTTTATCCCATACAAAATGATGGTTGTCTTTGAAAGACCATTTCACAATTATGGTATTTTCCCAATTGAGGTAATTAATGGCTTTTAGCATTTTATGCCCCATAACATCAGCTTCTTGACTCGTATTTAAATCTTGCACTGGTTTAGGTTCATTTATTTTTACAAAAATAGAACATCCAGCAACAAAACTAACTAAAAGAAAAATTCCTATTATTTTTAATAATTTTTTCATTTTTCTAAATAGCTGTATTTTCTAATTCTAAAACAACGTCTAAAATTGATTTAATTAAATCTGCTTTTTCATCGACGCCTTCTGCAAAATACTCATTTATTAAATAGCGAGACTCTTCTAACTTTTCGTTGGAAAAAGGACCCTCTAAATTTTCGATAACGGTTAGCGCTTCTAAAGCTACCATATAATTTCCGTTTATGGCTGTTTCAACAATTTCGGGTATAAAATCAACGGCATTTAAATTGCTATTCCAAAGAGAATATAACAACACCTCATTTAATTCGTACGAACCACTACTCAACCTTTCAACAAACAAATCTAATGCATAAGAATCTTTAATTGATGAAAATATTTTTTTAATTTCGACTCTATATTTTTCATTAGAAGTTGACTCAAACAAATCAAACATCGGTACTATTACAGATGTTTTCCCTTTGTCTTTTATTTTTTCCAATGCTTTTAAAACAACTTTTTCATCATTGTTTTTTAAGTCTTCTATAATCTGTTTAACTACTTTATTTTTTTCTGTAATTTGGTTCATTATTATTCATATAAAATTGAAGCACAAAATTAGTAATTAAATACTTAAAAATAACACGAACAGCTTTTAGATTTTCTTATTTCACAAATTTAACTAACTCTTGAGGTTTGTTTTCATGCTTTACAACCAATTGATAAACACCATTGCTAAGGTTTGACACGTTAATTCTCGATTGATTTCCTTTGTAAACTATTTTACCATCAATACTATAAATAAAAACCTCGTCTCCATCCTTTATTCCACTTACAGTTAATAGATTTCTAACAGGATTAGGGTAAACAGACAAACTATTTTCACTTTTAAACGTCACTGTTTTAATTTCGCTATAAGTGTAATCTCCATTATAATCGGTTTGTTTTAATCGATAGTAAGAAACGCCTTCTAATGGTTTTTCGTCAACTGTATTATAAGTAATTGTTTGTAAACTATTTCCAGCTCCTTCTACTTGAGATAAAACTTCAAAATCTAATCCATTAGCACTTCTTTCGATGGTGAAATAATCATTGTTTATTTCCGATGCTGTTTCCCAGTCTAAATCGACCACTGAACCGTTTCGTTTTGCATTAAAAGAAATTAACTCTATTGGTAATGGATTGTTAACCGTAGTAGAAGCCAATGTAAACGGACTAAAAGAAGTTACAGGAGCAGACGTTGTAACCCAACCATTTGTAATTGTTCCTCCTACTCCTCCATTTTCATGATCTTTCCACATTGTTCCATCCCAACGAGCTACTGCCAATTCTGCTTGATTATCGACTCCACTGCAACTAGAAGAACCGTAAGAATCATAATATAACTTCACATTCACATTACTTGATGTATTTACTCTATCTAAAATCCAATATTCACAATGCGAAATATGATTTAGTGACGCATCTTTTAAACCATGATTATAACCTGCTAAATGCGGGTCAGAATCAAAAAACTCTGCTTTAAACTCTGCTGATGTACTAGACGGATTCGACATTTCAATTGGTCTATAAACACCACTTTTACCTACAGGAAACTTGAATAAATCGTTTCCTCTTTTTAAAAGGGGACCATCTACAAACCCATTGTCTGAAACTGTTGTTACAGTAGAGTTATCTAACATTGAAATATAATTAGTTGCATCTGACACTATATTTCCTGCTATTAAGTCTAAATCTGTTTGTACCATAATTGGTGTGTTCAATGTTATTTCGTTGGTTGCATTATTGGTTCTTAGTCTTCTAAAAATTGGTTCAGGAGATGCCCCTAAATCATTTATGCTTTGTGGCGTAGTTCCATCCATTACAATTCTTCCTGAGTTTCCTGCAAAAGAAACTTGCGTATTGAAATCGAAATTTATATCCCCCGCATAAGTACTTGCAGCACTATATGTAGGGTACATTAATCCTGTGCTAGTTTTGATATACGTTGCACTACCATTATGATCACTTGCGTTATTATTAGTAGGCATAAAGTATCCTGTTCCACTATTTTTAAACGTTACATCTGCATTATAAGTATTATTACCATAAGAAATATCATTATTACCTCCTGTTTTTTCTAGATGTGTTACTCCGTTAAAGGTTGTACTTCGAATATGTTGTCTTGGAGAAACAAAGTTAACTCCTCCATTCCAAGTTGAATTATAATATTCCATTCGACTATTGTTAGTTGTTGTTATAGATTGAGCTGTTCCTCCCAATTGGGTGAAGTTTCTAAAATATAAACGTCCATCGGTAAATCCATTTGCTCCTAGCGAAATCGTTTTGCTATTGGCTAATATTCCTAATCCTGCTGAATTTCCAAAAGCTATTCCATCACAATTGGCGTTGTAAGATTCTATTGTTATATTTCCGTTATAATTATTTGTACTACTCGCCCCTGTATTGAAGTAACAGGTTGAATTTGATGCCGTAGCTGAATTAGACAAAGAAATATCGCTATTAAATGTTAAATCTCCATTTATTCCTACATATATTTCTTTTGTTGACCCATTACTAAAATTGTTAAGTGTTACGACATCGTTAAATGTAGCAAAACTTGAGCTTGAATACCCTATATAAAATTGACTTCTATCCACTCCTAATTTTCCGTTTACTCCTGTTAATGTTCCTGTTAGCATACCATTTCCTGAATTAAATAAATAAATTCGGTTATAAGTAGCCTTACCGACATTATTAATTGTTGTATTTCCTGTAACTTTTACAGTTGAAGATGCGTAATTTGCTATTCGTACATCCGATGTTGCAGTTCCTGCTCCAACATTATTATTTATTGTTAAGTCTCCTGAAAAATTGATATCTCCACTGTTTCCTAGATTAATATAACTATAATTAGATGTAGAAGTACTCGTTATTGTGGTATTACCTCCTACCGACAAAGTTGAAACAGGACTTTCGCTAAGAGATATAAAAGTACTGCCACTACCTGAAGTAGCGTGATTTATTGTTAAAGTTCCTGCTATTGTATTTCCTGCACTATTATAAGCTAAATACATTCCATAAGTTCCTTGGTTATTCATAATTAAGTTCCCTTGAAAAACATCTGGGTTAGTTCCTCCCATTAAAAAATAACCC
This sequence comes from uncultured Flavobacteriales bacterium, assembly GCA_947311095.1. Classification (GTDB taxonomy): domain Bacteria; phylum Bacteroidota; class Bacteroidia; order Flavobacteriales_D; family Parvicellaceae; genus S010-51. The sequence continues at coordinate 3,198 of CAMZKF010000229.1, read as the reverse complement.
GTCCCTGAGTTTTTAAGTTCTGTATTTTGCATAAAGGTATTTCCTCCAGAGCTAACATCGTTAAACGCTAATGTTTTTTCTAAATAAGTTGTGCCTCTATAAGTTGTGCCTCTTGTAATCATTCTAGGGGCAGAAAAAATAGTATTTCCTCCCCAATCCGAATCGTAATTATAAAAATAAGCTGTACCAGCTGCATCCAAATTTAATGTCTGAGCTGTATTTCCTACTTGCGTAAAGTTTCTAAAATATAAATACCCTGCAATATATCCATTTGCTCCAACTGTTACTGTTTTTGTAGCTGCTAACGTTCCTGAGCCATTACTATTACCAAAGAGTATTCCATCGGAATTGGCGTGGTAAGACTCTACTGTAATATTTCCATTATAGATATTTGTACTATTTGCACTATTATTTAAATATATTTGAGAATTATTGGCAGAAGAATTATTTGAAAGGTGTAAATCGCCATTAAAAACAACGTCTCCATTGCTACCTGCATAAAATCGGGATAAACCTCCTGTACCTGAATTTGTTAATTGAGTAACTCCCCCTACTGTAACATAAGCATTTGCTCCACTAGCAATGTAGGCATATTCGTTATTAGAACTTCCTATATTTCGAAAAGTTAAATCCCCAACAATATTAACGGTATCATTAACTCCTATGCTAATTTGACCAAAATTTCCTGTTGTATTATTAGTCAAATCTACATTTCCTCCTATCTGTGTTATTTTTCCACTATTTCCCAGATAAATATAACTGTTATTTGAGGTGCTCGTATTTGTTCCTAAAACATTTCCTCCAATAGTTATCGAAGAATTGGAAGTATTAGCAATAGAAACTGTTCTAGCTGAGTTTGTATTGGTTATGGTTAAATCTCCATCAATAACATTAAGCAATGAATTAAATGCTAAATGCATATTACTAGAACCATTGTTATTCATTATCAAATTACCATGAAAAACATCAGGATTGGTGTATCCCATTAAAAAATAACCTGTTCCATTATTCGTTAAAATAGCATTATCTGTAAAGGTATTCCCTCCTGTTGAATAGTCACTTCCTGCTAGTTGTTTTGTGATTTGTGCCGTTCTTCTATATAATGTTCCTCTAGTATATATTCTAGGAGCTGAAAACACCACATCTCCTCCCCAATCCGAGTCGTAGTTATATAAGGTTGCTGTTCCTGCAGCGTCTAAGTTAAGAGTATGAGCGGTATTTCCTGTTTGTGTAAAGTTTCTAAAATACAATTGTCCTGCAGCAAAACCTCCTGCTCCAATTGTTATAGTTTTAGTAGCTGCTAAAATCCCAGAACCGTTTCCACTCCCGAAAATTATTCCATCTCCATTGGCGTTGGTATTTTCTACAACTATATTGTCATTATATAAGTTATGACTTGTTGAACCATAATTTAGGTAAACTTGAGAATTATTTGCTGATGCATTATTCTGTATATTAAGTGTATTATTAAACGTTACACTCCCTTGGCTTCCTAAATACACTCGTGCTAATGAATTGGCTCCAGAATTAACTATTTGGGTAGTTCCTCCAACAGTTATAAAACTATTAACTCTTTCAGCTAACAATACTGTTTGTGAGTTTGTTGTTCCTGTATTATTTACCGTTAAATTACCAACCAAGTTCAATGTGTCGTTTGACGAAACATAAACATTGGCATAAGAAGTAGATGATGCAATATTATCGACCACTAAATTCCCGCCAATTGAAGTAACTTCTCCACTACTTCCTAAATAAATATTATTTCGATTTCCACTTCCATTGTTTGTTAGAGATGCATTACCTCCTATCGTTATTGTAGCATTTGCACCATTACAAACACTAACCTCGCTTGTTGTTCCTGTTCCTGAATTGACAACAGTTAAATTTCCTCCTATTGTATTTCCTTGTGAATTGTAAGCTATAAGTAAATTAGCTGTTCCTGTATTGTTTAAAGTTACATTATTTTGAAAGTCATCTGCTACGGAACCTCCGAACAAGAAATACCCTGAACCACTATTATTCATCGTATAATCTCCGACAAAGGTATTTCCTCCAACTGAATAATCACTATTTGCACCAACCTTAGACAGTTGTGCTGTTCTATTATAAGTCGTACCTCTTGAATACATTCTTGGAGCAGTAAAGACGACATCTCCTCCCCAATCCGAGTCGTAGTTATATAAGGTTGCTGTTCCTACAGCGTCTAAGTTAAGCGTCTGAGCTGTGTTTCCTGTTTGTGTAAAATTTCTAAAATACAATTGTCCTGCCGCAAAACCTCCAGCACTTAACGTTACTGTTTTTGTTGCTGCTAAAACTCCTGTTCCTCCACCTTCTCCAAACAAAATACCATCGCCATTGGCATCGGTTGACTCTACGGTTATGTTTCCATTGTATTGATTATTACTTGTCGCTCCATAATTACATCTTATTTGGGAACTAATTGCAGAACTTGTATTAAGCAAGTGTAAATCACCATTAAAAACTACATCACCACTATTTCCTAAATGAATGACTCTTGAATTATTTCCTCCTATATTATTTACTGTTACAGTTCCTCCGAAAGTTACAGAAGCGGTATTGTAATATCCTGCATAGACATAAGCATTCGTTCCTGTCCCTGTATTGGTTATCGAAGTTGTTCCTGCTACCGAAAAAGTATTTATCATTCCTAAATAAACCCTAGAATTAGCTGAACTTGTGTTATTCAAAACAGTTAAATCTCCTCCAATTGTCGTGCTAATTCCATTTGCATTTAAATTCACTTCTGAATTAGTAGAGCTACCTAAATTGTTTACAATACAATTTCGTCCGATTGTAATAGAAGAAGACGTTCCATTACTAACAATAATAGAGGTGTAGCCCCCTGTCCCTGTATTATTAATGGTTAAATCTCTTGCAATACTATTACCCGCACTATTGTTAGCAAAGTAAATTCTTCCTGAACCTGTATTATTCAAAAACACATCATTCCCATAACTATCGGAAGCGTTAGTCGCTAAAGTTAAATTATTAGAACCAGAATTAACCAAGGTTAAGTCGGTATCAAATTGATTGCCTCCATAACTATTTCCACTACTTGTCCCTGTTTGTGTAATATTAGCTACTGCTCTATACCTTGTTCCCCTTGTTCTAAAATATCCTGCTGAGACTGTAAAACTACCTCCCCAATCGGAATCGTAATTTTCGAATAAAGTATTG
>CAMZKF010000228.1 GCA_947311095.1 uncultured Flavobacteriales bacterium | reverse complement strand
TTTACTAATGCATCAGGAGTAACAGTAGTAGTGCCAGAGCTTATAATAAAATAAAAGTGAGTAATAATTAGTTTAAAAAAAAGCGATTTCATTCAGTTGAAATCGCTTTTTTTTATTTATAGGCGACTAAAGAGTTTGTTTTTATATGACTGTTAGGTTAATAATTGAAACTTTCGAGTGCTAATAAGTAAGAGTTTAATCCAAATCCAGAAATAACACCTTTACAATTTTTAGCCATAAGCGAAACATGGCGATAAGGTTCTCTTTCGTAAATGTTTGATATATGAACTTCAACTACAGGTGTTGAAATTCCTGCAATAGCATCAGCAATAGCAATTGAGGTGTGTGTATAGCCTCCAGCATTTAAAATTATACCATTATAATCAAAGTCAACCTCGTGTAATTTATTGATTAACTCACCTTCTACATTACTTTGAAAATAAGATAAATTAACCTGCTTATTATGTGATGCAAATCAGATACTATTGTAATATTATAAAATACAGCTAAGTACATTCGTAAAGAAAGAACAAAGAAGCTCCTAAATTTCTAAAAATGCAAAAACGCAAAAAAACTTCACTAAAGAAAGAGAGATTAAAACAATGTCAATTCTAAAAGACAGTTTAAATATTAGAGTTTTTTTTTACTGTTGTATTCTGTTTATATTCAAACAGTTAGAGTTGTCTTGTAAGTTTTTTATAAAAAAAAATAAAAATCTCCCCCCCCTTTTTTAAGAAAAGGAACGTATTGTATAGTGAGGCTCACCAATAGTAAAACAGAATAAACCTAAATTAAAAAAATAAAAATTATGAAAACTTTAAAAATAACAGTAATCGCATTATTAAGCTTAACATTAGCAACCGTATCATGTAAAAAAGAAGCAGCTCCAACACCAGCACCAGCAGCACAAGGAAGTGGAAGCGGAAGCCAAGGAGGAAGCGTAGATGATTCAACAGGTACAACCGATTCAATTATCTCATTTACGGACTTAGTTGACAACATCTCAGTAGACAGTACAATTGTATATGATTCAACAGTAGCAATGAGTAATAGAATAGATTTTCTTAACATGCCTTTCGACCAATCAGGAATTACCATTTTTACAGCAAGTAACGGAGGTATGACCAATGCAGAATTGAATAGTGCAGGAGTTTATAGCGATAGATTAAGTGCAATAGAAATCTACAATGAAGCATCATCAGCTTGGGAAGTTTATACTTTAGATAGTTCAGCAGCTAAAAGTTTATCTATATATACATCTAATGGATATGCGGTTGTATTAAAAGGAACATTTACTAATGCATCAGGAGTAACAGTAGTAGTGCCAGAGCTTATAATAAAATAAAAGTGAGTAATAATTAGTTTTTTTAAAAAAGCGATTTCATTCAGTTGAAATCGCTTTTTTTATTTAACAAATCAAACACATTTTATTTTCTCAAAGCTTCATAAACAATTCTGGCTTTGGCTGCTCCAATCATAATTGTTAAATCTTCAAGAGAAACTTGTTTTATTCGTTTTACCGATTTGTATTTTCTAATCAAAGCTTCTTGAGTTTTATCGCCCACTCCTTTTATTTTTAGTAATTGAGAGTTTACTGTCCCTTTTCTCCGTTTACTTCTATGGTGTGTTATTCCAAATCGATGTGCTTCATTTCTTAAGTATTGGATTGTTTTTAATGATTCTGAACGTTTATCGATATATATAGGAAGAGAATCTCCTGGGAAAAATATTTCTTCCAGTCTTTTAGCTATTCCTACAATAGCAATTTTTCCAATTAAATTTAGCGTTTCTAAACTTTTCAAAGCTGAACTTAATTGTCCTTTTCCTCCATCTACTATTATAAGTTGAGGCAGTGGCTCTTTTTCATCTAATAAGCGCTTGTATCTTCTATAAACAACTTCTTCCATGGAGGCAAAATCATCTGCCCCTACAACTGTTTTTATATTAAAATGACGATAGTCTTTTTTACTTGGTTTACCATCTTTAAAAACAACACAAGCTGCAACTGGATTTGTACCTTGAAAATTAGAATTATCAAAGCATTCAATGTGACGAGGCAATTCTGTTAGTCTCAAATCTTTTTTAATGGTTTCCAATATCCGCAATGTATTTTTCTCGGGGTCAATATTTTTTAGTTGTTTTTGTTTTTCTAATTTCGTTGCGTTTGCATTGATAAACGACAAGTTAGAAAGTTCTTTTTTTGCTCCTTTTAGAGGAATGGTAAATCTTATGTTTTCTAAGTTTATAGCAATGGCTTCTGGAATAATTATTTCCTTTGTTTGGGACGGAAATCTATTTCTAATTTCTACTATCCCCCATGCTAACAAATCAAGGTTACTTTCGTCTAATTTTTTCTTTATTTCTAAAGTATAACTCTGAATTATAGCCCCATTGATTACTTTTAGAAAGTTAACATAAGCTGTATTTATATCGCTGTCAATATTAAAAACATCTACATCTTTAATCGAACTACTTACAACTGTCGATTTTGCTTGGAATTTTTCGACTCTATTTATTTTTTCTTTTAGTTCAGCAGCTTTCTCAAACTCTAATTTTTCGGCGTATTCAAACATTTTTAACCTTAATTCATCAATTACCGATTTAGTATTGCCTTTTAAAACGTTTTTTACATTTGAAATTCGTTTTTTGTAAGCTTTAGGTGTAACTTCTTTTTGACAACATCCTTTGCAGTTACCTATATAATATTCTACCGATGTAGCAAAAGCTTTTTTTCCAATGTTGTCTTCTGTTAATTTATGAGTACAACTTCTAATATCAAAACTACTTTTAAATAATTCTAACAAGGTTTTTACGGTTGTTACAGAATGAAATGGACCAAAATATTCGTCTCCATTTTTTTCTATTTGCCTGGTGTAAAACAAGCGAGGAAAAGGCTCTTTTTTGATGCAAATCCAAGGATAAGTTTTATCGTCTTTTAATTGAATATTATATTTTGGTTGCAGTTTTTTTATTAAAGTATTCTCTAATAACAAAGCGTCCATTTCTGTCGAAACTTTTATAGTTTTAATTCCTACTATTTGTCTTACAAGTATTCTAGTTTTAGCATTGTGCTGTTGGTTCGAATTAAAATAAGAACTTACTCTATTTTTTAAATTTTTTGCTTTCCCTACATAAATAATAACCCCGTTTTTGTCTAAATACTGATAGACTCCAGGTGTAGATGGAAGAGAGGTTATAATGTTTTCTATGTTAGGTGTTTTATTCAAAATAAAATTTTTATCGTAAAACTACAAAACTTTTACCAAGTTGTTTTTGACATTCAATTATTTTAGTGCAATTTATTTTTTGAAGAAAAGAAGTATTAGGCGTATTTCAATGCAATGTTGATAGTCTATTCCATACTTAATCAAACAACTGTCATCAGTCAGAATTGTCTTTCTCTTCTTATCTCATTTCCTTCTTCTATTATAGTTGGCAAACACATTATATTTGTTAACTTTTTTTAACACGTAAAGGTGTAACAAAAAAAATAAATAGGCGTTATCTTTGTATGTCTATTCAAATCGATTATACCAAATGAATAATGAAATGCGATATTAAAACTCTTTATAAATTGTATTTCATTATTTAATTGATATTAGCTCTTCGATTTTAGGCTTCGTTAATTTTATTCATTTTAACAAAAAAAAACGAATTATGAAAACAACTTTTAAAATAGTAACGGCAGGCATTGTTGGAGGTATTGTTAGTCTTGGAATAAATCAATACATAACACCAGCAAAAGAAACAAAAATTGTAGAAAAAATAATTGAAACACCTAAAACTGTATTTTCAACACCTGTTAATTATAATTCAACATCAACAACCGAAATAAAAGACTTTACATTTGCAGCAAAGAAGACGGTAAATACAGTTGTACATATAAAAACAGAATACAATCAAAGCTATTCCAACGACCCTTATTTAGATTTCTTTTGGGGACCTAGAGGAAGCAGAGGAGCTAGACCTATGGTTGCTACAGGTTCTGGAGTAATCATTTCCAAAGATGGTTACATTGTAACCAATAATCATGTAATAGAAGATGCAGACAAAGTAGAGGTTTCGTTTAACGATGAACGAACTTTTACTGCTAAAATAATAGGGACAGACCCTAGTACTGATTTAGCATTGATAAAAATAGAAGCCGACGACTTAGAATTTACAACATTTGCAAACTCTGACAATGTAAAAGTAGGCGAATGGGTATTAGCAGTTGGAAACCCTTTTAACTTAACCTCAACAGTTACCGCAGGAATTGTTAGTGCTAAAGCTAGAAACATTAACCTGCTAAAACAAAACACAAAAAAAGAAGTATTTCCTTTAGAATCATTTATTCAAACGGACGCAGCTGTTAACCCAGGTAACAGCGGAGGAGCTTTAGTAAATCCACAGGGAGAACTTGTTGGCATAAACACAGCAATAGCTTCTAAAACAGGCTCATATACAGGATATTCATTTGCTGTTCCATCAAATATTGTTCAAAAAGTAACCGAAGATTTATTGACTTACGGAATTGTACAACGAGCTTTTATAGGTGTAAGTATTCAAAATGTAAATCAAAAACTAGTTGACAAATTAGGATTAAAAGATTTGAAAGGAGTAATGGTAAATGGTCTCGCCGAAGGGGGAGCTGCTCACCTTGCAGGAATTCAAGAAAACGATATTATTTTAAAAGTAGGCAATGTATCGGTCAACAATGTACCTCAACTACAAGAGCAAATTGGAAAATTTAGACCTGGAGATAAAGTAAACCTAACAGTAAGAAGAGAAGATGAAGAATCTATTTTTACTTTGGAGCTACGCAATAAAGAGGGGAAAACTTCCGTTATAAAAAAAGAAGATATAAATAAATTTACAGCATTAGGAGCATCTTTTAGAAGTTTAACAGCTAACGAACTTAAAGATTTAAAAATTAGAAATGGAGTGAAAATCACAGCCATTAAACCTGGAAAATTGAGAAGTGCAGGAGTTACAGAAGGTTTTATTATTATAAAATTAGATCAACGAATTGTAAAATCACCAGAAGAGGTTGTTACTTTTTTTAACACTCAAAAAGGAGGTATTTTGGTAGAAGGTATATATGAAAATGGAATGAAGGGTTATTTTGGATTTGGATTATAATTTTTCAGACTCAAATCGATTAAATTAATAGTAAAATAATACATTTTTTTATTACATCACATTGTATTTAAACTAAAATAACGCCGATTCTTCAAGTAATATGTAATTATAGTACTAAAACACTTGACTTATAAACTGTTTTAGCTTACTTTTGCAAACTCGATTGTTTTTCCTAACAAGGAAAATAAAAAGAACTAAACACAAAGAAAACACATGAGACAACTAAAAATTACCAAATCTATTACAAATAGAGAAAGCCAATCTTTAGATAAATACTTACAAGAGATTGGACGTGAAGACTTGATTACTGCGGATATGGAGGTAGAATTAGCTCAAAGAATAAAAGCAGGAGACGAAGTTGCATTAGATAGATTAGTAAAAGCTAATTTACGTTTTGTTGTTTCTGTTTCAAAACAATATCAAAACCAAGGGTTAACCTTACCCGATTTGATAAACGAAGGAAATTTAGGATTAATTAAAGCGGCTAAGCGTTTTGACGAAACTAGAGGATTTAAATTTATTTCTTACGCCGTTTGGTGGATTCGCCAATCTATATTACAAGCATTAGCTGAGCAATCAAGAATTGTTCGTTTACCTCTCAATCAAGTAGGGTCTTTAAACAAAATAAACAAAGCATTCTCTCGATTAGAACAAGAATTCGAAAGACCTCCAACAGCAGACGAATTAGGAAAAGCATTGGAAATACCAGCATCTAAAGTTAGAGATTCATTAAAAGTTAGTGGAAGACATATATCTGTTGACGCTCCATTTGTAGAAGGAGAAGACAACTCTCTATTAGACGTATTGGTTAATGATGACTCACCAAAAGCAGACACCGAATTACTAAGAGAATCTTTACAAAAAGAAATAGGACGTTCACTTTCTACGCTAACCGAAAGAGAACAAGATGTTATTCAACTATTTTTTGGAATAGGAATGCAACACGGGCTAACCCTAGAAGAAATAGGAGCTAAATTTGACTTAACCAGAGAACGAGTAAGACAAATAAAAGAAAAAGCAATTCGTCGTCTTCGTCACACATCGAGAAGTAAATTATTAAAAGCATATTTAGGATAAAATTAAAATCGCCTTGAAATTTCAGGGCGATTTTTTTGTTTAAAAAACAATAATTAAATACAATAAAATGGAAACAGGATACCAAGAAGGTTTAAACGTTTATGTAAAACAAAAACAAGCGGCTGTAGATTTAGTTAACTCAGTTGGAAATTTAATGTTTAACAAAGGAGTTGAATTAGTTTTATTTAGAAATCATTTAGTTGACATTAGTTTATCGGAAGTTGTTAACCTATATTCTAATTACGCAAATGAAATTTTGGAAACTCCAATTGACATTCACACCTCGGCAGAAGTTGCTGCCGAAATGCTAAAAATAGACCTTGCTCCATCTAAAATAGACTTAGGTAAATTAACAGCAGAATACCTCGTAGAAAAATCAAATTTTTCATCAATCAATGATTTTTTAACTACGAAATTATCTAATTTTATAGGACAAGATAAGCACACTTTTGAAGCCAAAGATGTAGTACTATATGGTTTTGGACGTATCGGACGACTAGTAGTTAGAGAATTAATAAAACAAGCTGGAAAAGGACAACAACTTTTGCTAAGAGCCATTGTTTTACGCTCGGTTACCAAAGACCAAATGATAAAACGAGCAGCCTTATTAAGAAACGATTCGGTGCACGGAGCATTTAAAGGTACAGTTGTAGAAGACTTTGAAAATCAAGCATTAATTATAAACGGTCAAAAAATACAATTGATTGCTGCTAGTAATCCCGAAGATGTTGACTACGCTAAATTCGGAATAGAAAAAGCTTTATTGATTGACAGCACAGGAGTTCTAAAAACCAAAGAAGACCTGTCTCGCCATTTAAAAAACGAAGAAATTTCACAAGTACTGCTAACTGCACCTGGAGCTGGAATACCTAACATTGTATATGGAATTAACCACGATGAATTTGACTTAGACCAACACGAAATTTTCTCTGCGGCATCTTGCACCACCAATGCCATAAGTCCTATTCTTAAAGTAATAGAAGAAAACTTTGACATAGAAAAAGGTCACGTAGAAACAATTCACGCCTATACCAATGATCAAAACCTATTGGACAATATGCATAAAAAACCTCGTAGAGGACGTTCGGCGGCAATCAATATGGTAATTAGTTCCACAGGAGCAGGAAAAGCTGTAGTAAAAGTAATTCCGTCGTTAGCTAACAAACTAACAGCAAATGCTGTACGAGTACCAACTCCAAATGGTTCGTTAGCTATAATGCACCTAAATTTAAACAAAAAAACAAGCTTAGAAGAAGTAAATAACGCTATTAAACAAGCTGCTTTAGAAGGTCGTTTAGTTAATCAAATCAATTATCAAATAAATGAAGAATTGGTTAGTAATGACATAATAGGAAACACTTGCCCTGCTGTATTTGACAGTTCAGCAACAATAGTGTCTGAAGACGGGAAAAGCACCACACTTTATACTTGGTATGATAACGAATTCGGATACACCAAACAGGTTATTCGTCTTGCAAAACATATTGCTAAAGTTAGAAGATTAATCTATTATTAAAAAAAAAATTCCCTCATTAAAAAAATCGAGTATAACTTTTTGTACTCGATTTTTTTTAGACAAACTTTATTTTTTTGAACACACTCTGCATACCTATCTTACAAAATTAAGTTATCTTTGTCAGTTCGTATCAATGATTACTTGTGTAACAAAATAAATAGTCTCAAATTATTTATTTCGCCACATTTCAAAAACTCAATTGATATCATTTTTATAATTGAAATATAATGAAAATAAGAATTACAAAAGAATTTGACTTTGAAACAGCACACGCTTTAGATGGCTATGAAGGCAAATGCAAAGACATTCATGGACATTCCTACCATTTAAAAATAACCTTAATTGGAACACCTTCAAACGATATTTGTCTATCGGATTGTGGAATGGTGATAGATTTTGGAGACATCAAAAAAATAGTAAAGAATCATATTTACAATGAATTTGACCATCGATTAATATTGAGAAAAGACTCTCGATTCAAAGACATGGAAAAAATAAATAGCCGTACCAGATACGTCGATTATCAACCCACGTGTGAAAATATGTTGATTGACATTGTAACAATGGTAAAAAAGCACTTAAAAGGAGAAGTTGTCTTGCATTCTGCTTTTCTAAGAGAAACACCTACAAGTTATGCTGAATGGTTTGCTTCAGATAATATTTAATCGAATTTCTCGTTATTTCTATAACTTATGAAAAAATATTTACTTCTTACATTTTTCTTTTACCTATCGCTAACGCTAATCAGTCAAAATCTTAGGGACACTACTATTCTTATTCCTTTTGTTAATTTTAGTTACTCCCCTCAAATACCAGGAGGAGACTTTGCTAAACGTTTTGGATTTACCAACAATATTGGAATAAACATAGGTTTTAAAACAGCCAAAAACTGGCAATTAGAATTGGAAGGAAATTTTTTATTCAGTAAAAACATTAAAGAACCTAACGTACTTGCTTTTCTTCAAACATCAGAAGGCTACATTATTGACCGATATGGAGACGCTGCCAATGTACTGATGTATGAAAGAGGATTTACCGAATCTATTATAATAGGAAAACTAACCCCTTTTAAAGGAACAAATAAGAACTCTGGTTTGATGATAAAATTAGGAATAGGTTTTATGCATCACAAAATTAGAATAGAAAATCAAGACGATAAAGTTCCTGCGCTAACAAAAAAGAACTTAGTTTATGTAGATAGACTAACAATGGGACTTGCACTAAAACAATATATCGGCTACCAACATTTTGGAGATGGAAAATTAACCAATTTTAATATTGGATTAGAAGTTACCGAAGGATTTACCCAAGGTATGAGAGATTATCAGTTTGGATATGGTGAATATCGAGAAAAAAGAACAGAATTGCTTTTGGGAATTAGATTGGGCTGGTTAATACCTGTTTACAGACAAGCTCCCGCAGAATACTATATAGATTAATCAAATGCTAAACCTTAGTTACTATACAGGAGTACGATCTTACCGCTTAGGTGTATCTATTGCCAGTTTATTGGGCAACAAAAAAGCCAAACAGTGGATAAACGGACGAAAAAATTGGAAAAAAAACTTAATAGATTTTAGAACAAAAAACAAAAAACAACCCCTTATTTGGTTTCATGCTTCGTCCCTTGGTGAATTTGAACAAGTAAAACCACTGATAGAAAAAATAAAAAAAGATGAAGCCTATAAAAATCATTTGCTTTTTGTTACTTTTTTTAGTCCTTCAGGTTATGAATACAGCTTAGATTATAAAGTAGCTGATAAACTTTTTTACCTTCCATTAGACACCGATAGCAATGCTAAAACATTTATAGAAATATTACAACCAGAACTGGCTGTTTTTGTTAAATATGATTTTTGGTTCAATTACTTAAATATACTGCAAGAAAACTTAATTCCTATTATTTATTTCTCGTGTAACTTTAGAGAAAATCAAATTTATTTTAAATCCTACGCCCGTTGGCAACGCTCAATTTTAGAAGATATAGACAGAATATATACCCTCAACAAAAAAAGTGAAGCCGTACTTTTAAAACATAACTTTAAAAATACCGCTGTTTGTGGAGACACAAGGTACGATAAGGTAATACAAAATGCAGAACAGAGCATTCCTATTTCAATTATAGAACAATTTAAACAAAACAAGCCATTATTAATATTAGGAAGCTCTTGGCAACCAGAAGAAAAAATAATAGCCAAATATTTAGAAAAAAACAACGAAAAGATTAAAATTATTATTGCTCCCCACGACATCTCAGAAAAACATTTAATTGAAATAGAAGCACTCGTAAAAACACCCATGCTCCGATATTCTAAGCTAACAGAAGAAAATATAAACCAAATAGATGTAATATTGATTGATAATATAGGACTTTTATCTAACACTTATCAATATGCCGATTTTGCATTTATTGGAGGGGGATTCACCAACGATTTGCACAATATATTAGAGGCAGCAGCTTTTGGAAATGTTGTTTTTTACGGAAATAATTTTAGCAAATTTCCAGAAGGACAAGGACTCATAGATTTTGGAGGGGGAATTAGTGTGACTAATTATTTAGATTTTGAATCGTCGTTTAATGAAGTTCTAAAAAACACTTCAAAACAAAATAAAATGAAGCAAAAATCTAAAGATTTTGTTTATCAACACAAAGGCGCAACCAATATCGTTTACCAAGGAGTAAAAGAATTGTTGGGGTAATTAAATTTTAAAATAAGTAACCATTTTTCCTTCTGTAACAAATTTCTCTGTCCAATTTCCACTAGTCGCAGCTGTATTACAATTAAATTCTATGTAAACTTTTACAGAAAACTGTCCATTAACAACTTCACTTTGACTCGCTACAATTTTAACTTGACTATTTGATTGATCAAGGCTTGAATATAAAGTACTAAAAGACTGTCCGTTATCTTTAATTGCACTTATTCGAAAATCATTTAAATCATAAATTCCAGGAGCAAAATAAGCTTCTATTTCGGCATTTGTCAAAGTACTTGGATCAGCCATTCCTCGCCTCGATATTACTATTCCTATTTCAGAAGGGTTGCTTCCATAATGAAATTGAGATTCCATATAATTACTTCCGTCATTATAAGATTGCACAACATTCTGTTTAGTCCTAGAATCTTGAACACTTCCATCAATCTTAAAATAATATAATGGCTGAGAGTTAATACCGATTTCTTCTGCTTCATTCTGAGGTTCAACCACAGGAAGTGTGCAGCTGCCATCATCTTTTTTAGCTTTAGAATTATAGTTCGTTGCATTTGAATTAGTACACCCTTTTTTCTTACATGATTGAGTAGCTCCAACTAAACAAGCGACACTTAAAATCAATAACATTTTTTTCATAACCTTCCTTTTAATAGTTAAAGATAAATCTATATTCTATAAAATACAACTATTAAGCTTATTTCTTCAAATATAAATTAATATTTTCATAATTTCTTCTTACAAAATCTAAGCTACTATTTAGTATTTCACCCATGTTTTCTGATTTTTTAAAACGAACATCTTTAGTTAGTTTGTACAAATAATTTCGGAGTAACGCTACATTTTTATCCAACGAAATTTTATCCTCCATCATACAAAGCTCCAATTCTCTCAACCGTTCCTTATTACTCTTTGCTCGCTTTGCTATTAACGCCCTTTCCTCTCTTTTGTACTGTTCTATCGATTCTTTTGTCAATTGTTTTTCTACCATTTCAACAAGCGGTTTGTTTTCTTTAAAACTATAGGGGTGGTAAATTAAAACTTCACCTTCGTAACTTTGTTGATCAAAATCTATAGCCCTAAACCTATATTGAATCCGATCAAAATCATAGGTTTTTACAATCACATAATTGTACGAACGCATATCGCCTAACAGACGAACAAAGCAACGTTCATTAAACTTTACAAACTCCTTAGCAACCGAAGAACGCTCTACATTTGACAATTCATCTAAATAATCTTTGATAAAAACATCGCCAGGAATCCCAAATATATGTTCTTCTATAAGCGTGTCTCCTTCTACCAAAAAAATGACTTGATTAGGCGATAAAATTTCTTCCAATTCCAACCCATAAACCCTCGAAGCATCGGCTTGTTTTACATAAAAATAAACGTAATTATCGTTCAATATATTTCTAACCTTTATGCGAAAAGGCTTTGTATTTCCAAACGTACAAAAATCTATGGCATCAATGTTTAAGTAAGGAATAATATTGTCGTCGCCATCTACATGAAGTATTGAATATACTTTTTTCAACCCATATTCTATCTCTTCTCGCTCCTCTCCTGTAAAATAAGTCCTCAACCATAGCGTATCGTCTCCTGCATCATCATAAACAGGAATACTCTCGTCAAAACGTAGTAAATCTAAGTACGAAATTGGCATAATTACGCTTCTATCATGCTTTTTCAAATACTGTGTAAAAACAGTTGAGATAGGATATATTTTCTTTTTATATTGAATCTGTTTATCGGTCATTGTTTTATAATTTGGGTAAATTTTATTTGCTAAAAAAAGCAAATAAAACCGAGCTATCCGCTATATCTTTTTCTAGTTTTTGAAATAAAAAACTAGAAAAAGGATGCCGCTTCTATCTTTTTTTACAAAAAAAGGCTTTTTTATTCATTTAGTTTCATAATTATGAAGTAAAACCCACTAAAATAAAAACTTCTTACAAATTAAAATAAAATAGCTTTTATACGTCTCTTTATTTATATAAATAAAAACACTGCTCTAAACTGCTCTTTCTATTTTTTCATACTATTGTGGTAAAACATCAAAACAAACAATGTTTCCAAACGCTAATTGTATAGAGAATTTTCCTCGAACTTTAGCCCGAATTATTAAGGTTATGAAATAATATTAAACAGCGTTAGGGATAGAAACGTTAGCTTTTTGTTTTTTTATAATCTAGTAAAATTTTGACCAAAAGAGCGACTTTAGAAGCTCCTTTTGGGCTTAGTTTTACTTTTATAAAAACAAAAACTACAAGTGTATAGCCCGTTTAAACGCCCTATAGAAAAAACTATTTTTAAGCTTTGCCTTTGTAAGCATATCCTAACCCATCAACCAATTTCTGAACCTCCTCTGCGGTTGCTGTTCCTTTTACTACTACTGTTTTATTTTCCAGATTAACTATAGCTTCTTCTATATTCCCTAGTTTTGACAAATTAGTTTCTACCGAATTTTTACAATGGTTGCATGTCATTCCATCGACTACGTAAATGTTACTGTTTTCCATAATTTTTATTTTTTTAGGTATTATTTTTCTAATTTCTACATACAAAATTAACCCAATTAATGTAATGGCGCTAATTATTGCAATCCAAGATGCTCCTTCTCCATGAATATGTCCCCCTGCTACTTCCGAAACCAAAAACCATTCGGTTGGTAAAACATAATCGATTAGTAATCCAAAAAATAAAGCTCCCCCTATAATAGAAATTAAATAAGCCAATGTAGCTTTCTTTCCCAACGACTTCCAAAGCACCGAAATAGTTGCAGCATTGGTTGCAGGTCCAGCCATTAAAAAAACCAACACAGCACCAGGAGAAACCCCCAGAAGTAATAGCGATGAAGCAATAGGAACAGACCCCGTAGCACAAACATATAGCGGTACAGAAGCTACCAATATCAGCAACATATTTAATATAGGATTGGTTAAGTAATTAGAAAACACCGACGGCGGAATAAACATTGTAATGGCTACAGCAATTAAAATTCCTACGACTAATTGCCTCGATATATCGGGCAAAAACTCAAGAAATGCATAATTGAAAATTTCGATTAACCAATGTTTTTTTTCAGACACCGAACAATCACTACAAGTACTTACTTCTTCTAGTTTTTCATTATCTTCGTTGTCCATTTTATCGGTTAACATACCTCCAAAAACTCCTGTAATCAAAGCTATAATTGGTCGTGAAATTGCCCACGTCCAATTCATCAGTGAAGAAGTAATTAAAATTGAATCAACTCCTGTTTGTGGAGTAGAAATCAAAAAAGCATTGGTAGCTCCTTTACTTGCTCCATTTTTATGAAACGAAACGCCAGTAGGAATTACACCACAAGAACACAATGGAAGAGGAACTCCAAGAAGAGTAGCTTTTATTGTTGACCATATACTTTTTTTTCCTATTTGCTTGGTAACTACTTCTTTCGGAATTAAAACATGCAATATACCCGCAAAAGCAAAACCTAACAATAGATAAGGAGACATTTCTAAAAACATCTTCCATATTTCTAAAAAGAGCTGACTAATAAATTCCATAGTGCAAATTTAACTCTTTTTATTCGTTCTAAATTACAAAAAAAAAGAAATATTATGATTAACTTTGAGCATCTAAAAAATAAATTTAAACAGAAATAAAACACATGATTGACGTAAATTGTTAGCAGAAATTTGTGAAGTAGCTGGAACATCTGGCTTTGAACAAAGAATTAGAGAAATTGTATTGAGAGAAGTAACTCCTCTTGTCGATAGTGTTTCGGTAGATAACATGGGAAATGTAACCGCCCTAAAAAAAGGAAAGGACTCTTCTAAAAAAGTAATGATTGGTGCTCACATGGACGAAATAGGTTTTATTGTTACCCATATAGACGACGAAGGTTTTGTTCGTTTTCATACCTTAGGAGGTTTTGACCCCAAAACATTAACAGCTCAAAGAGTTATTATACAAGGAAAAAAAGATTTAATTGGCGTAATGGGTTCTAAACCTATTCACGTAATGACTCCAGAAGAACGCAATAAAGTTCCAAAGACAACCGATTATTTCATCGACTTAGGAATGCCTAAGTCAGAAGTAGAAAAATACGTGTCGGTTGGAGATCCAATTACACGACAAAGAGAATTGATAGAAATGGGCGATTGTGTAAATTGTAAATCTATTGACAACAGAGTTTCTGTTTTTATTCTAATAGAAATGTTTAGACAAGGAGGAACTCCAGCCTTCGATACTTATGGCGTATTTACCGTACAAGAAGAAGTTGGAGTAAGAGGAGCTTCGGTTGCCGCACAAGAAATTCAACCCGACTTTGGTTTTGGATTGGACACCACAATAGCTTTTGACGTACCTGGCGCTCCAGCACACGAAAAAGTAACTTGTTTAGGTGCTGGTACAGGGATAAAAGTAATGGATTCTCGTACCATTTGCGATTACAGAATGGTCAATTTTATGAAAGAAACTGCCGATAAAAACAATATAAAATGGCAACCCGAAATTCTTACAGCAGGAGGAACTGATACTATGGCAATACAACAAATGACCGCTGGAGGCTCTATTGCTGGAGCAATCTCTATTCCTACACGTCACATTCATCAAGTAATTGAAATGGCTCACAAAGAAGACATCAAAAACAGTATTGATTTACTACAACATTGTGTTGAAGGCTTAGATAAATACAACTGGGAATTTAAATAAAGTCAATACGAATTATTGAAATAAAAAAAAGGGGGAAACAATCATTGTTTCCCCCTTTTTTTGCTTCTTTATTTGTCAGTTTTTTAGAATAAAATTGTCTTATATATAATCA
>CAMZKF010000227.1 GCA_947311095.1 uncultured Flavobacteriales bacterium | reverse complement strand
TTCTTTCCTTTAAAAATAGATTCATAGCTATGTTATGAATGGATTATATTTATCAATAAGTAAAAAAATAAGAACTCTATTTCTTTCACTTCATTTCAAAATTTAGGTATAATTTAGAAAAAGGTAGATTTGGGAGAATAGGGGAGGTGCTCTACTTTGAAAATAAGGAACAAAAAAAGCCATTACTTAGTAATGGCTTTTTAATTTCTATTTCTTTAGAATTAGTGTTGTACTGGTCCTGAAGAAGGTTTGATAGGTGTAGCTGCATTGTCTGGAGCTAACACTTGTCCTTTAATTCTTATGATTTTTGTAGGTGAATTAACAGCGTTAGATTGTATTGTAACAGACTTGTTAATTGCTCCTATTCTTTTTGTATCATACTTAACTTTTATAGTTCCTGTTGCTCCTGGAGCGATAGGTTCTCTTGGCCAAGTTGGTACAGTACATCCACAAGAACCTCTAGAGTTAGAGATTAACAATGGTTCTGTTCCTGTATTTTTGAATACAAAAGAGCATTCTCCATTTGCATGTTGTTTGATTTTACCATAATCATGCGTTTCTTTTTCAAATGTAATTTCTGGACCTCCGATAGCGGCTGGTTCAGTTGTTTGTGCTTTTACTGTAAATAATACAGCTGCTAAAAATAGCATTCCTAGTGATAATAAAGCTTTTTTCATAATAATTAAATGTTTTTGGGTTAACTGTTCACAAATATATAAATGTTTTTTTAAATAAAAAGACCTTTAACAGTTCATTAACAGCAATTATAATAATTTATATTGTTTTTATTTATGTAATCAAATAATGTGCCACAGCTTACTTTCCTTGATAGACTGGTTTTCTTTTTTCAAAAAAAGCAGTTAAACTTTCTTTATGGTCTTCTGTTTTTGCAGCAATAGCTTGTAAGTCTTTTTCTAAATTTAGCTGTTCAGATAGGCTATTTGTATAGCTCGCATTTAAAGCTTTTTTGGTTAGAGCTAGTCCAACGGTTGGTCTTGTTGCTAATTTGGAAGCAAATTCAAATGCTTTAGTTTCCAATTCTTCATCGGCTACTACTTTATAAATCATACCTAATTCTTCCGCTTCTTTTGCCGTTACTTTATTCCCTAAAAACATCATAGCAGTTGCCCTTTGCATTCCTATAAGGCGAGGCAATGTATAAGTTCCTCCACTATCAGGAACAAGCCCTATGTTGCTAAACGACTGAATAAATGTTGAAGATTCTGAAGCGAAAGTAATGTCACAAATTAATGCTAAATTAGCTCCTGCTCCTGCTGCAATTCCATTAACAGCTCCAATTACAGGTTTTTCTAATGCTCTAATTAAAGTTACAATAGGATTATAGGTATGCTCTACAATTTCTTCAATACTAGGACCTCCTTTTCTAGTTGCTTCTTCTAAATCTTGTCCCGCACAAAAGCCTCTTCCACTACCTGTAAAAACGACTGCTCTAATACTAGGTTCTTTACATTTATTCAATGCCGAAATAACATCATTTGCCATTTCAAAATTAAAACTGTTAAGTACTTTTTGTCTGTTTAACGTTATTATGCCTACGTTTTCTTTTATTTCAAATTTTATATTTTCGTACATTATATATATATTTATATTTTAACTCCAATCATGAGTACATCATCCATTTGTGGTTCATTTCTTTTCCATGTTTCAAAAAATGCATCAATTTCCTGTTTTTGTTGTTCAAAAGGCATTTGACTTACTTGATCTAACAACTCATTTAGAACCGATATTTTCATTTTACGACCTCTACTTCCTCCAAATTGATCGGGAAATCCATCACTAAACATGTAAAGAGTGTCATTTTCTTCCAATTGAAATGTTTTGGCTTCAAAAACTTTAGGAATGTGAGATATTCCTCCAACTGAAAAACGACTGCCTTTTAATACATTTCTAAAACCATCTCTATAAATGTATAGCGGTCGCATTGCTCCTGCATAGGATAAAATATTGGTTCTAGAATCGATTACGCAAACTCCTAAATCCATTCCATCTTTATTGGATTCGTAATCGTCTTTTTGTTTCAATACATTGACAAGTCCTTTATCTATTTCACTTAAAATAACACCTGGATCTCTAAGGTTTTTGACGGTACAGGTTTCTCTAAGCAAGATACGTCCTATCATACTCATAAAACCTCCAGGAACACCATGTCCTGTACAATCTGCAAAAACAATAATTTTCTTTCCAAAATATTCAGCAATCCAATAAAAATCACCGCTTACAATATCTCTAGGTTTAAACAGTATAAAATTTTGAGGAAATAATTCGTTAACCAATTCTTCTTCGGGTAAAATAGCCGATTGAATTCTTTGTGCATAATTGATACTATCGGTTAAATCTTTATTTATCTCCTCCATTTTTTCTTTTTGCTCAACCAATTCGGCTGTTCTCAAATCTAATTCGGTTGATAAATCTTTTAAATAATTGAGGTGTTTTTGTTCTCTATATTTCATACTGGCTCCCATTATTAACCCTGCTAAGACAAATAATAAGGGATAAAACCACCAGCGTTTGTAAAAAGGGGTTCTTACTTTAAAATGAAAAGAGACTTCATTTCCTTCTACACCATCTCCATTATAAGACTTAATCTTAAAAGTGTAATCGCCTTCTCTTACTTTTGTGTATTTCATTGTATTGTCGGCTGTAAGTTTTGACCAACTGTGATCGTAGCCTTCTAAAATATAGCTATACAATAATCCTTCTGTGTTTTTTAGGCTAATGCCCTTAAATGAAAATTCTATATTATGTTCTCCAGAAGGTAAAATGGTATCTTTTATGTTTTTTAATATTTCGTCATTAATTACCACTTGCTCTAATATTGTTATAGGAGGTGTAATGTTTTTTATTTCTTCTTTTGAATTGTATTTAACTACTCCGTTTTGAGTTCCAAACCAAACTTCATTTTTAATGTGAGTGATAGCTCTTTTGCAAAACCGAGCATTAAGCCCATAGCTAGCTCCAAATTTTTCTATCTTCATGGTTCCCAAATCTATATTACTAACTCCACTTTCGTGACTTATCCAAAGTTTATTTTTGTCGTCTAAAACAATTCCATAGCAATAATTATTTAGCAAGCCTTCTTCTGTTCCAAAATGCAGTATTGATGTGTCTGTAAAACAAAAAACGCCCTCTCCTTCGGAACTTACCCAAGCATTTCCTTTTAAATCTTCAAAAATACGAGTAACATTGACTAGAACATAGTCTTCATCATTGTCTCCTTGATACGATTTTTTTATTATTTTTTCATCTTCTATAATGTTTAAAAAAGCACTATTTGTTCCAATGTAAGTTTTATTATTAGCGCAATAAATACTTTTTATTTCATTATGAGATAGTCCGTCCCCCATAGAATATCTCGTTTTTTCTTGAGTTTTAATATTCATTTGATATGCTCCATTTTCTGTTCCTATCCAAACGTTAGTTCCGTTGGAAGAAATTGAAGTAACGTTATTGGAGAGTACATCGTCTGATAATAAATAATTAGAAAATTTACTTTCGTTTTTTAATTTATAATAAAATCCACTTGTTTTAGTTCCTACTAGGATGATTGAGTCGCCTAGTAAATGAAAACATGAAATTTCATCTAGGGGTAAACCGCTATTTTCGGTGTTGTATTCTATTTGTAATTTAGCGTACTGTTTATCGTAACTTCTTAAAACTCCTATTCCCGCTGTCCAGAGGTCTGTTTCTCTAGCGATTAAGGATGATACTTTATTGTCTTTTAACTTATCTCTAAAATAAAATGTAAACAAATTGTCTCCTTTTGAGTAGAGTCCATCTCCCATAGTACCTACCCAAAGAACGCCCTCTCTGTCAACAAATGCTACCGAAATAGTATTATACATACTTAAACCATTGCTGCTTTTGTAATTTTCAGAAACAAAGCAATTGTGGTTTGTTAAAATAGTTTTAAATAAGCCTAAGTCGGTACTAATCCAAAGTCTGCCTGCACTTAATAGAACGTCATTTATAGCAAACTCTTCTTCTAAGTTGGCTATTTTTATTTTGGTTGTGACATAAATATCTTCTTTCTTTTCTAAGGAAAAAAGACCTGAAACTTTTGTGGCTATTAATAAGTTTCCATTATCTAAATTAATTATTTTAACAACTTCATCTTGAATTGATCCTACATTTTGAATTTTACTTAACGTTTTTCCTTCCTTATTTTCGATTATTCGATAAATCTCTAATTGGTCATCTACTCCAATGTAAATAAGGTCATTTTCGTCTATGAAAATTGAGGAAATCATTCTGTTTTCAAACTTTTCTGTAAAAAAAGTCATTCTTTTATCTGCACTCCTAACAAATATTCCAAAACCTTGACTCGAAAACCACATGTTTCCTTTAGCGTCTTCTTGAATGCCATTGATGACATAATTAATGCCATCGCCAGGGTGAATTATTTCAAAATGATTGTTGACGTATTTAGAGATTCCTCCTTGAATGTGACCAAACCAAATATCTCCTTTTGAATCCTTAAAACTAGAGCTTATATAATTGTCTGCAAGATTATCTTCTGTTGTTTTAATCTTAAATTTAGTTCCGTCATAAAATCCTATTCCTTGACCTGTTCCAACGACTAAATATCCATTGGCATCTTGGTTTATGGTGTTAATAAATTTATCGGTTAATCCATCTTCTTCATTATAAAGTTCAAATTTATATTCTTGTGAAAAGGCATTAAATAGGCTAATGCACAAAAATATGATTGCTAAAACTTCTTTCATCTATCTTCTTCCTTTAGGTTTTACTTTCAAATTTCCCTTGAATTTAGGTACACCTCCAATAGGTACGGTATAAAAAGGCATAAACTCGCCGTAATTATTTTTTATAATAAATACGACATTATTATTGTCTAATGAGTTTTCTTTTCTTTTTTGAAATTGAATGTCGAGCGATGTTCCTTTTTCTGAAGGTTTGATTACATATTCACTGGTAACGGTTTTATTATCTTCAGAAACGGCTAATTTTTTTGCCATTGTAGCTACTGAATAGAGCTTTATATTGCCGTCGCTATCCCAGTCAAAATTGGTTTGTTTTATTGAAATAACTTTATCATCAACATAGGGATAAATATGAGAAACCTGTTTAGGGTCTGCATGCAGTCTAAATGTATAAGAAAATGTAAATGCATTTCCACCATCAATTGGAATGTTTTGACTTCGAGAAGTACTTAAAAAATAACGATAAAGATTACCGTCATTACCTTCTATTCCTTCAGCTATAATTTTAAATACATTACCATAATAACGAGGAGCGTATTCTCCTTGTGCTGGGTTAAATGGTCCAAACGTGTACCATTTTCCGTCGTAGGTTGGTTTTGTGTCAAATGTTTTCGAGCTTAATAGATTGCGTGATTTCCCTCCTTTTTCCTCTCTTTTGGTAATGCACCCCGTTCCTCCATATACTGAAAATCTGGTTTTTGTGTTTGCGCTTCCGATTAATTCATCGTTAGCTCCATTTATTTCAGGGTCAAAAACTCTGATATAGAAAGCTCTTTTGTAGTCTTTTGGAATAGAAAAGAAAAAGGTTTGTTTAAAGTCGTTATCTCCATAAGATGTTTTTGCTTTATTGCCAAACGTAACTAAAAAAGGGATGTTTTCTTTTGATGCAGGTATAG
>CAMZKF010000226.1 GCA_947311095.1 uncultured Flavobacteriales bacterium | reverse complement strand
TCTAAGCTAAATACAAGTAAATCACAATTCGTTTTAAGTTGGTTGCTTTCTTTAAATCGGCTCAATCCCTTTGTGTGTCGTGCTTTTATGCACTTTTACACATTTTCTTTTTTGCACAATTCCTTTTTATGCCCTTAATAGTGGGCGGTAGCGTATAAGTTCGTAGTTCGTTTCATCTGTGGTAAATTTAGAAAATTCTTTTTGTTTTTTGTAATAAATTCGTCAATAATAATGAAAAATCAAAAGATTTTTCGGGGTTGGAGAAGCACCTACCCTGCCAGCGAGCTGTAAATCGCTTCTGCTCCTCTATATTGTGTTGGAGATATGTGCACTTCTCTATTTATTATATAGGCTTTCAATTTTCAAAGCTATATATTTTCATTATTTCAAGTTATAAAGTTAGGGTAATTTCTGTTATTTAAAACTAATATTGTCAACTATTCTTGATATTTTTCAAACTGACAGTTCTTATACTCTCTAAATCTTAATGTTTTTCACAACAAGACGTAACTATCCCTTGTATTTTATGCGAAAAACTGCTCTCGAAATTCTGGGTTTTCTAATAACCTATCTTCTTGCTTTCTAAAAAAACCTGTATCATCTTTCTCAAAAATAGTGTAAATATATGTTTTATTGATATTACAGGTGCTACAGACTCTTAAATCTGATGTTGTGATATGCTTTACTTCTTTTTCAATAGTCTCTGATTCTGTTTCTTGCTCATCGGGATTGAAAAGATATTGTTCTGCTATGCGAGAGGCTGTGGCATAAAAACCATAATATCTTACTAATCTGAAATTTGGGAAAGGAACATGTTGAAATAACAATGGAAAAAAATCTGAATAATGTAATTCCTTTTCTTTAATAATAGGCTTACCATTAAAATCAAGATTCTTATAATCCTTATATTCAAAGGCAATATACTCCCCTTCCATTTTTGTTATCTTATATTCACTCAAACAGGCACGTTTGGAATACCTACCAATATATCTGATTACAGCTAAAGGATTCTCCATCGGGGGGGCGATATTCAGATGCCAGTTCTTTTTATTGATCTCTTTTAAAAATCTTAAAAAAGCATATCTATCAGAAAATCGATGCTTTAATTCTTCTGTATCATACAGTTCAACCAATCTATCTTTAAATTTGGCTCGAAACTTTTGTTGCAAGAAACCATATTTCACATATTCTCCTTTTATCTCTTCTAAACGCTTTGTTTTGACATTGATTCCTCCCCAAGACACGATCATATGGGTATGAAAATGAGAATTCTTCTTTTCTCCATAAGTATGCAAAACAGATATTATACCTGGCTTAATACCATACTTCTCTAACATCCAATCTTTAAATACATCGGCTGATACTTGCATTAATACACTGAGAAGTAAGCCATCATTTTGTTTAATTAAGCCTATCAGTTTATGAGGTAGAGTAAAAACTACATGACGATGTTTTAAATCAAACATCCTATATTGTAATTTATCGGCCCAACGCATCGTATCCTGCCAACTACAGGTCGGACAAAATCGATTCTTGCACGAATGATGAATCTCGGATAATTCCCCGCAATCCTCACAAACATACTGCTCTATTCCTAATTTTGCGGTTCGGCAAACCCTTATCGCACTTACTGCTTTATAAACTTCTGGACGAATAAATGCTTCGGTAAACTTAACATACTCATCCCAATAAGAATCCAGAAAATCCTTGAGACGATATGTCTTCTCTTGACCAAATATATTAGTCGCCATATGTTGTTTGCTTTTACACACATATCAGCATACGTAATTTAATCTGTTTCTGTTACTTTGTGCTCTGCTGATCAAAAGACCAGGCCGTCATCTGGCTTTGTCCTGTCTCTGTCAATAAATCCTTATTCTTTACCCCACAATTCGGACAAATAGTTGTGTTTTCAAATACTAAATTCCAATTAGAATCTTCACTTACTTTTCCAACCTCAAAATCATAGACGGTTCGGCATTTCTCACACCTTAGATTTACTATCATAATTATTCTATTTCTAAGTACATGACAAAAACTTAAAGACATTAAATTTTGTTTTGTAAAGTGCATTAACAAAGCATTTTGTAAGGAAGTCTAAGCCTAATTTAAAGATTGTTTTCGCCTTTCTGCCATGCGTTTTAATTTTGATTGGTTTTATGTTTTGATGAATATATATTCCCACTTTATAAGCCCAGACAAAAGCAATCATCACTAAAAGTATAAGTTTCTCAATTCTATCAATATCTGTAAGGTGCGTTTTCTCAATATCGAAACCGCTTGATTTCATGGCTTTAAAAGTCATTTCAATCTGCCATCTTAATTTGTAATATTCCTCAGCATTTTCGGGTTTATTAAATGACACAATAATAAGAAATTCACCATTAATTAGCTTGCTTCCAGATAAATAACAATACTGACCATTTATGATTACGATCTTAGGATAAAACACAAACTGGTTAATCTTATAAGTATTGAAAAGCCAAAAAGCTTTTACCTCTCAGGGAAAACGCGTTTAAAAATACATATTTAATCTGTTGATTGTTAGGTTTTTAATTAAATTTATAGTATCTTTATAGAGAGCTATAAAAGTTAGCTTGCCAAAAAAAATGGCAAATAATATTGATACAAAAACATCTAACAGTCTGTTTATGAGTGAGTTTAGCAACTTGACTGATCCAAGACGCACCAACAAAGGAAATTTTACCTATCCGCTAAATGAGATTCTATTTCTTACCATTTCGGCAGTCGTTTCAGGAATGAAAGGCTGGTCTGATATTGAACTTTTCGGGAAATCGAAATTAGATTGGTTGCAACAATACTTTCCTTATCAAAATGGAATTCCTTCACACGATGTCTTAAACAAAGTGTTTTCCGCTTTAAATTCAGAAGCTTTTTCGCATAGTTTTATATCCTGGATTAATTCTATATCAGATATGACCAAAGGAGAAGTTGTAGCTATTGATGGTAAAACCATACGAGGTTCAGGCTCTCAAGGAAAATCAGCCATTCATATTGTATCCGCATACGCGTGCGAGAACAGGCTTTGTTTAGCTCAAGAGGCCACAGAAGAGAAAAGTAATGAAATAACAGCTATTCCAAGATTGCTTGACCTGATGGCTATAAAAGGATGTGTCGTTACTACAGATGCCTTAGGCTGTCAGAAGAAAATTGCAGAAAAGATTGTTGAGAAACAAGCTGATTATGTTCTAATGGTAAAGGATAATCAGAAGAATCTGAAACTCGATATTGAGCAATCATTTGATTCACTGAAGATTATACAACATAATCAAACCTTAGATTCTGGACACGGACGTATCGAAATAAGAACCTGTGAAGCGATAGATGATTTAAGTTTGATTAAAGCAAGGCGAAATTGGAAAGGTTTACAATCAGTCATTAGAATATCTTCTGAACGCATTGATAAAAAGACAAATACAACAAGTAAGGCTATACGATATTATATAAGTTCAATTAAGCCTGATGCTAAAAGAATGAATCAGATTGTTAGAGACCATTGGAAAGTAGAAAATAATTTGCATTGGAATTTAGACGTTATATTTAACGAGGATGCTGGTCTTAAGAAGAAAGGAAATTCTCCTTTTAATTTTAATATTGTTAACAAAATAGCACTTACTCTTATTGAACAAAATAAGAATAACAAAATGTCAAAGAACGCTAGACGAATTAAAGCCGCTTTAGATGACAAATATAGAGAAACAATCCTGAAAGTTTAAAAGCGTTTTCCCTGGCATAAACCCATTAACTACTTCGTCATTTAAATTTACCACAACACGATACTCTCCATATTCTGCGTGGAAATGTGGAGGGTTATGTTCGTTAAAGTACATCCTAATTATTATTCCGTAAAATCTACTAATCTCTAGCATTCAACAAAGATACAAAAAGCAAATAATAAAATCAATTACTAT
>CAMZKF010000225.1 GCA_947311095.1 uncultured Flavobacteriales bacterium | reverse complement strand
TTCCGAGGGTTCAGCACTATGACGCCCTTCATCTAAAGGGAAAGAAACCTGACTTCCTACGGGTGCATAAGGGTAGGTTTTCCACGTTTGAGAATAAAACATAGAACTAACCATTATAATTGTTAAAGTTATCGCTGTTTTCATCATAATATTGTTTTTTTTGTTATTCGGCAATCGTTATTATTATCCTTCTTGGGCGTTTAAACAAGCTGTCCGTTTGTAGTTTTTGTTTTTAACAACAGTACACTAAGCCAAAAAGGAGCTTCTAAAGTCGCTCTTTTTGGCTAAGTTTTACTAGTTATCAAAAACAAAAAGCTATCACTTCCATCTCTAACGCAAATAAAATATTTTTTCTTTTTTTAGTCTAATCGTTCTTTATTTTAAAATTAAAATCAAATCATCTTGCTCAACCATATCGCCTTCTTTCAACAATATTTCTATTACCTCTCCATCTTTAGTTGCTGTAACTACATTTTCCATTTTCATAGCTTCCACCACCAACAAACTTTGGTTTTTAGTTACTTTATCCCCAACTTTTACGTTGAGTACAGCTAATTTTCCAGGAAGAGGCGCTCCTATTTCGTCTTCGTTTTTTGAATCTACTTTTCTGTTTACTTTTATTTCTATTCCTAAAACTTTATCAACTATTTCTACGTACCTGTTTTGTCCGTTCACCTTAAAGAAAACCATTCTTTTTCCTTCTATATTTGGTTCTCCAATCGAAAGTAGTTTTATCAACAATGTTTTACCTGGTGCTATGGTTACCATTATTTCTTCATGAATATCCATTCCATAAAAATAGTTTTTGGTTGGTAATGGACTTACATCCCCATATTGTTTAAACCCTTTGTGTGCATCTTTAAATACTTTGGGATATAATATAGATGATAAGTAATCTTCTAATTCCAATTCACGGGTAAACCCTTTTTGAAATTCATCTTTAAACGCTTTAAATCCTTTATCAAAATCGATTGGTGTAAGGTGTTGATTAGGTCTATTGGTATAAGGTGTTTTGTCTCTTAATATTATTTTTTGTAATTCCTTAGGAAAACCTCCTTCTGGCTGCCCCAAATCTCCTTTAAAGAAATTGATTACCGATTCTGGAAACGAAATTTCACTTCCTTTTTCCATTACATCTTGTGGCGTAAGGTTATTGGCTACCATAAAAATTGCCATATCTCCAACAACCTTAGAACTTGGCGTAACTTTTACTACATCGCCAAACATTTTGTTTACCGCTCCATACATATTCTTTACCTCATCAAATCTATCAGCTAGACCTACTCCATTTACTTGAGGTCTTAGGTTAGAATATTGTCCTCCTGGTATTTCATTATCATAAACTTCGGCTGTTCCTGCTTTCAAATCACTTTCAAACGGATAATATAGCTCTCGTGTATCGACCCAAAAATTAGAAAATTCGTTTAATTTCTTAGCGTCAAATTCGTGGTAACGTTCTTGAAATTTAAACATTTCTACAACCGAATTGAAGTTAGGTTGAGACGTTAATCCCGATAAACCTCCCAAAGCAACATCTATTACATCTACTCCTGCTTCTACCGCTTTTAAATACATTGCCGATTGAACAGACGAAGTATCGTGAGTGTGCAAATGAATTGGTAAATCTACCGTCGATTTTAATTCTTCTACCAAAATTTTAGCGGCATAAGGCTTTAATAAACCTGCCATATCTTTTATGGCAATAATATGTGCTCCTGCATTTTCTAAATCTTTAGCTAACTGTACGTAATACTTTAAGTTGTATTTTGTTTTACTCGAATCTAAAATATCTCCTGTATAACTAATCGATGCTTCTGCCAACGAATTGGTTTTTGTTCTAACATAGTTAATACTTGGTTCCATTGATTTTACCCAATTTAGAGAATCAAATATTCTAAAAACATCTATTCCATTCTCAGCCGATTTTTCGATAAACTTCTCAATCAAATTATCTGGATAAGCCGTGTAACCTACCGCATTGGAACTTCGAATTAACATTTGCAATAGAATATTTGGAACTGCTTCTCGTATTTGACGCAATCTACGCCAAGGGTTTTCGTTTAAGAAGCGTAAGCAAACATCAAAAGTTGCTCCTCCCCAAACTTCCATACTGAATGTATTTGGGTGGTTTTTAGCAAAACTTTCGGCTACTTTCAACATATCGTAAGTTCGCATTCTTGTTGCCAACAAAGATTGATGAGCATCTCTAAAAGTAGTATCAGTATAATGTATCTTTTTTTCGTTTTTTAACCATTTCGAAAACCCATCAGCTCCTAGCTCTGTCAAAATATCTTTTGTCCCCTTTGGATAAGCCTCAAACTTATCAAATACAGGAACTTTAGGAGTTCTAAATATTTTACAATTATCTTTTTTCTTTACATCTGGATGTCCGTTTACGATTATTTCACCCAAAAAACTAATCAATTTAGTCGCTCTATCTTTCGATAAATTAAAGACGAATAACTCTGGTGAATTAGCGATAAAATTTACATCAACATTTCCACTTTTAAAGGTTTCGTGATTAATTACATTTTGCAAAAAGTGAATATTCGTTTTTACTCCTCTAATTCTAAACTCCTTTAATGCACGTGTCATTTTTCTGACCGCTCCGTCCAATGTACGCCCACTAGCCGAAACTTTTACCAACATAGAATCAAAGAAAGGGCTAATCTTAACCCCTTGATAAACACTTCCTTCGTCTAAACGTATTCCATTACCTGCGGCATTACGATAAGTGGTAATAGTGCCATAATCTGGCGTAAAATTATTTTTAGGATCTTCAGTTGTAATTCTACATTGCAATGCAAAACCTGTGGCTTTTATCTTATCTTGCTCGTATATTTTTATTTGATTACTATCTAAACGATAACCTCCTGCAATAAATATTTGTGTTTTTATTAAATCAATTCCTGTCACAATTTCGGTAACCGTATGCTCAACTTGAATACGAGGGTTTACTTCTAAAAAGTAAATATCATCTCCTTTCACCAAAAATTCTACTGTTCCTACATTATTATAATTAACCGCTTTGGCTAATTTCACCGCATAGTTATATAATTTTTCTTTTACGCCCTCTTTCAAATTATAAGAAGGTGCTACTTCTACTACTTTTTGATGCCTTCTTTGGGTAGAGCAATCTCTTTCGAATAAATGACGAACATTTCCGTGATTGTCGGCTACAATTTGAACTTCTATATGTTTCGGATTTTCAATGTACTTTTCAATGAACATTGTATCATCTCCAAAACCTTTTAAGGCTTCATTCTTGGCTGCATCGAAGTACTTTGTTAAATCTTCTTTAGTTCGAATAATACGCATACCACGTCCTCCCCCTCCCGAAGCAGCTTTTAACATTACGGGATAACCAATAATATCGGCTTCAGCAATTGCAATTGCTACATTATCTAAGTCTTTCTTACTACTTTCTATTACTGGAACATTGCAAGAACGAGCGGTTGTTTTTGCTTTTATCTTATCTCCCAAACCTTCAATTACTTCCGATTTTGGACCTATAAAAACAATTCCATTTTGTTCACATGCCTTAGCAAATTCTTTGTTCTCCGACAAAAAACCATAACCAGGATGAATTGCATCTACATTTTTCTCTTTAGCTAATTTTATTATCAGATTATAATCTAAGTAGGGCTTTAGTGGTTCGTCCTCTCCTCCCAATTGGTAAGATTCATCAGCCTTATAACGGTGTTGAGAATACCTATCTTCATAAGTGTAAATGGCTAGCGTAGCAATGTTAAGCTCGGTACACGAACGTAAAACTCTTATTGCTATCTCTCCTCTATTGGCTACTAATACTTTTTTGATTTTCATGATGCTAAATTAGGCTTACAATTTACCACCCTTTTTTCATTTAACCAAGACAAAATAGCTCATTTTTTTTGATAGACGTAAGATTAATACCAATTTAATTTTGAAATACGCTGAAAGAAATAGAATTGTTTTTTTACTTATTGATGAATAAAAATCCATTCATAGCCAAAGTT
>CAMZKF010000224.1 GCA_947311095.1 uncultured Flavobacteriales bacterium | reverse complement strand
TAATAAATTAAAATCCGTGTTACCCGAATTATAAATCACACCCTCCAAATCCCACTGTATAAAAGGAATCTGTATTTATATGAGTCAAGTTGGGTTAAGTTAGTTCTAATTTGACTTTTATCAGTTATTATGACGGAATAAAGGATTATTTTTGTTGTTCTAATCATGAAAATATACCTTTTAACAATAAGTCTGTTTTTCTTTTTTATTCAGTGTACTGAAAATGAGAAGGAAAGAAATATAAATGTTTCTTTAAATGAGGCTCAAACAAAAAGCTTAGCTAAAGACTTACGTTTGTTAGGTGTAGATTCAACATTAAAAAACAATGATAGTTTAATTCGTATTACAGATAAAATAATTAAAAAATATCCAAATAATAAAGGAGATGTTGATGAAAAGGTAGCTCATTTTTTTTATAGAAAAGGCAACTTGTATTTAACAAAATTTTATTTTGAAAAATCAGCACAAGAGTTTTTAAAAGATAGTTCGGAGTTGCGTTATGCCGAACAACTCACAAATATAGGCGTGTTAAACGAATTAATTGGCGATTATCCAGAGGCAATTACTAATTATTATAAAGCTTTAGCTATTTTTAATAGAAAAGGAGAAGAGCTTAAAAGTTCATTTGTTTATAATAATTTAGGAGTTGTATATCAAAAACTTAAAGACCGAAGAAAAGCCATTGAATTATATAATCAATCATTGGCTATTGTCCAAAGAATAGGAAGGGAAGATTTGACAGCTTCTAAGTACAATAACTTAGCATCTGTTTACGAAGAATTTGACAATAATATAGATTCGGCTTTATTTTATTATAATTCGGCTTATTTGATTGTTGAAAAAGACACTCAAAATATATATATAGCTACCATTGGAGCTAACTTGGCTAATATTTACATTCAAAAAGGCGAGTTAAAAAAAGCAGACAGTATTCTCAATAAAGTATTAAAATTAAATACATGGAAAAAAATTGAAACAGGAATTATAAGTATTTATAAATTTAAGTCTAAACTGTTTTTGAAAAAAGAAAATTATTTAGAAGCTGAAAAATTTGCTGAAAAATCGATAGATAAAGCCATTCAACAAAAATTTAAAGGAGCAGAATTAGAGAGTAGGAAAATATTAATTTCGTGTTTACAAAAACAAAAAAATACGAAGAGGCTTTTTCTCAATTAAAAAAATACAATAACCTAAAAGATTCTATAATGGGAATTGAGCAAAAAAAAGTAATAGAAAACTTAACAATTAAATATAAAGTTCAGCAAAAAGATGATAAAATTAAAATTCTTAAACAACAAAGAGAAATTGTTAAGAGAAGAAATTTACTTTTTATAGTCGCTTCTATTCTCGTTATATTAGGATTATTGGTATTGGTTTATATTGTCAATTTAAAACGAAAAAACAATACATTACTTATTAAAGAAATGCAACGAGATATTTCTGATTACATTCATAAAATACATGATTTTGAAGAAGAAATTCACGAGCAACATGTCAGTAAACATGATTTGTTTTTGGAAAAAATAAAACAATTTGACTTAACCGAAAGGGAAGAAGAAGTTTTACTTTACATTTCTAAAGGGTACAAAAATGCCGAAATAGCCGAAAAAATATTTGTATCGGTCAATACTGTAAAAACGCACATCAAAAATATTTTCGTAAAAATGGACGTGCGAAATAGAATAGAGGCAACCAATAAAGCTAAAGTTTAAAAAGTAGCCTGTTTTAACATGAATATCCAATAATACCTATTGTCTATTTGAGTTGTTGCGAAATAAGGATTAAAAACATAACACTTTAATTATCAAGTGATTATAATTTTATTACTTCGCTTATTATCAAGTACTTATAAAAAATAGCTCTATTTCGCAACAACTCTATTGAAACGTTTATAATTTTTTTTAAAATTTAATGCAGTAATTCATTGCTATGTTACGAGGACGTGTTTCTGTAGTATTTGTACTGACGTTAGCAAATCGTACATGAAATGAGGATGCTAAATTAAAAGCAACAACAGCAGAGGCAGCAGTTTCATTCCATTCACCTGTAGAAGCAAGTCCAGTTCCTGCAAGTATAGTAAAATTTCCTCTTATTCTAGCTTCATCCAATTCTTTTGTTCCTACATTATCGCCTACAGTTCCATCACCTCTATCGGTTCTAGTTCCAGCATCGGGGTCATTACCTGCTCCATTGTCCCAACCTCTAATAAACTCACCTCTAAGGTCGGGTAAATTAAACGTAGTAGCACCATCTCCAGCACCGTAAGATGTTCCTAATACAGTAAATAAACTGGCGTAAGTTGTTCTGCTAACTGCCGAACCATCGCACATTAAATACCCCGTAGGAGGTATAGCTATAGGGTATATAATGATTTCTCCTACAGGATTTGGTGCTACTTTTTTTACTACACCTGTTGCATCTACAACCAATGCTTGGTCGGTGCTTGTTCCTGCTGTAATTGTACGGACTCGTAGGTCGCCGTTTACGTCTAACCAAGATGTGGGATTTTGCGTTTCTATACCTGTATATCCATTTGGATTAATACTAAAATGAGAGTGCCAACTTGTTCCATCATAATAAGCTATATGGAAATCGTTAGGAGATGTAGAATAAGTACTAGGTCGCTTCATTATACTCCAATGATCTGCATCTCCACCTGTATGCAAAGATATATGATGACCTGATGTATTTGAATTAATAATCGTTAAACTTTCATCAGGGTTAACCACTCCTATCCCAACTCTTCCGTTACCTCTAACCACAAATTGAGAAACAGAGTTTTTAACCACATTAAAAAGGCTTGTTCCCATACTTCCAAAACTAATATTATCTTTTTGTAAAACATAAATACCTGTGTTTGTATATGAAGCATCTGTACCTCCGATAAACGCAGCATCTGTATTTGATAATCCGTTAAAACTTTTATTTACTGTAAGTGCTGTTTGGGTTGTTGATTCAATAATTTCTAGTTTAGAAGTAGGGGTTATAATACCTATTCCTACTTTACCTTGCGTAAAAATATCGTCACCAATATTTGTTGGAGCGCTAGTAGTTCCTACTTTATACCAATCAGCATCGGT
>CAMZKF010000223.1 GCA_947311095.1 uncultured Flavobacteriales bacterium | reverse complement strand
GTGTTCCAGTTTTGGGTATTTTAAAGCTTTTATTTATCCTGCCTTTTACTAATTGTTCCAATATTCATAGTTTATACTCCGACAAAATGCCCCCTAAAGTAGAAGGTAAAAAAGATACTTATTACCGAATCTTAAGTAATCAAAAAATAAACTGGAGGAGTGTTTTGTTATTATTTTAAAATGTTATCTAGAATTGGACGAACAATTGACTCTTTCCGATGACAAGACTAAATGCTTAATTATAGAATCCTGAATTTAAATAAGATTTTTCAGCAATGATGTTTAACGTAGTAAAAGAAATTTTAAAAACAGCATTATAGAATTAATAGCCAACGCATAAGCCATATACATTTGAAATTACTCACATCTTTTATATTTATTTTATGGTGTTCGAGAATGTAAACATTTCGCTCAAAAAAGCTAACAGCATAAGTCTAAAATTGCGAAAGAGTATGTCTTACCAACGCTAAAAACAGAACGTAAAAAGAAAAAAAAGGCACAAAAAATGGGTAAGCTACTTACATCGCACCGCTCAACCATCGACCCTTGCTACATTCCTGTCCTGGGGGATTAAATAGGAGCTGGTCGTGTAAGACTTACCCGCCACAAAAGTAATAAAGTTTTTTTGTTTGGCAATGATTTTTTAAATAATTATTCGAAAATTTTTCCTGGATTCAATATTCCTTTCGAATCAAATGCTTTTTTTATAGCTTTCATCAAGTCTAATTCTACGTTAGAAAAAGCAATATCCATATAGTTTTTTTGTACATACCCTATTCCATGTTCACCAGACAAAGTTCCTCCAAGTGCTACTGTTAACTCAAATATTTCTCTAATTCCTTTTGGCAATTCATTTTTCCATGCAGCATCAGAAAGTTTTCCTTTTATAATATTGATATGCAAATTTCCATCCCCTGCATGCCCATAGCAAACAGAAGTAAAACCATATTTTTCACCTATTTTTTTTACCCCTTTTAGTAAATTGGCTAATTCAAAACGAGGAACAACCGTATCTTCTTCTTTATATATCGAATTGGATTTTACCGCCTCTCCTACTCTACGTCTAATAAACCATAGCGCATCTTTTTGAGCTTCGCTTTCGGCAAATAATATTTCTCCTGCCTCAAATTTATCCACCACTTCTGCTATTATCTCACAATCTTTGAACAAAACTTCGGCATTATTTCCATCTACTTCTATGAGCAGTTGTGCTGCTACATCATCTTCTATTTTAATTGACTTTTCGTTCAAAAAATCAATGGTCCAAACAATGGCATCTCGTTCCATAAATTCAAGAGCTGATGGGGTAATTCCTGCTTTAAAAATAGCTGACACGGCTTCACAAGCTTTGGTTGCTGACTTAAATGGGACTAGCATTAATAAATTTTGCTTTGGATAAGGCAACAGTTTTAGAACTGCTTTTGTAATAATGCCTAAAGTTCCTTCACTTCCTACCATTAACTGCGTTAAATTATAACCTGTTGAATTTTTTAGAGTATTTGCCCCTGTTTCTATTACATCTCCATTGGGCAAAACAACTTCTAAGTTCAAAACAAAATCTTTTGTTACGCCATATTTTACGGCTCTTGGACCTCCCGAATTTTCGGCTAAATTACCACCAATAAAAC
Organism: uncultured Flavobacteriales bacterium; assembly: GCA_947311095.1. Lineage (GTDB taxonomy): Bacteria > Bacteroidota > Bacteroidia > Flavobacteriales_D > Parvicellaceae > S010-51. The sequence continues at coordinate 4,429 of CAMZKF010000223.1, read as the reverse complement.
ACGTCCCTCTACTCGCTGGATCTGGAGCATAATACAAGCCTTTTGCTTTACATTCGTTTTGTAAAACTTCTGTAATGACACCAGGTTGGACAATTACTTGTAAATTATCTTCGTCTATTTTTATAATTTTATTAAAACGTTCCATAGACAACCCTATGCCTCCATAAATAGACAAAGCGCCTCCACTAAGCCCTGTCCTTGCTCCCATAGGAGTTACAGGTAGATTAAATTCGTAGGCGAGTTTCATTATTTCGCTTACTTCTTCTTTCGTTTTTGGGAGTAATACTATTTCTGGCGGAAAACTAAAATCTTCTGTTTCATCGCTTCCATATTCTACCCGTTTTTGCTTTGATTGATGAACATATTTTATTCCTACTATAGAAATTAATTTATCTATATGCTTATTTGTTAACTTATTAAATTTCATTTTTTATCTTTGCATTTTAAAGTTGCTAAAATACGCTTAAATTATTAGATAACGATGGTGTTACAAAATGTTTTACATATTCCTACCTTTTTTTCAGTTGATGAAGAAAACACCGTTGGGTTTAAGATAAAACAACAAATAGAACAATATGAGGGGAACAATATTATTCTTTTTATAGAAGCTAAATCTGAAAATAAGATTATAAAAATAAATATCGACGTTAAAAATAATTTTAGTGTTATCCATATTAGTCACCCTGTGGGTACTAACTATTTTTCTAGGACAAGAAACTATTTGAACAGTGTTACAACTGGATTGTCTAAAGTAATTGATATGGGATTTAAAATAGACAAAGTGGTTTGTTATGATGCAAGAAAAAATATTGGAATAGCCAATAGGTATTTTGATTATATACCCCGCCATTTAGTTGAAATAAATAATCAATTTTTAAATCAGGAGTTTCATAAACTTAGCAATAGAAAACAAAAAAACATTTTAAAAAACATAAATAAATTAGATAATGTTTTTGTTACGAATAAAGAAGTAAAAAACATTTTAATTCACAAAGGAATAAATATACCGATAACTATTTTAAAAAATAAACCATTATGAAAAATACAATCACTATTATTTTTAGTATAATAACCTTAATAGGCTTTTCGCAAGAGAACATAGAATTACCTAAAGAGAAAAAGAAATTTTCTTTTTTTTGGGGGTATAATTGGAGTGCTTACACGCCAAGTACTTTGCAAATAGAAGGAAATGGGTATAATTATACCCTACATCATATTTCGGCAAAAGATAGGCCTTCTCCTTTTGCTTCAAATATTTATTTCAATCCTACAAAATTAAGCATTCCTCAGTTCAACACTCGAATTGGCTACCAATGGAAAAAGAAATGGGCGCTTTCTTTTGGATATGACCACATGAAATACGTGATGGATGCCAACCAAAAAGTACCAATCACTGGTCGAATTTCGAGTACAGACAATGGAAAATATATAGGAGATTATAAAGCTGGAGACTCCATCATCACGCACAAGGATTTTTTACAATTTGAACATACCGATGGTTTAAATTATTTTACATTTCAAATTGATAACGTAAATCAAATTTTAAACTACAAAGGAGGTCTTTTGACTTTAGATATTAGAACAGGGTTAGGCATAGGATTTTTAATTCCACGCACCGACGTTCAAATATTTGGAACTAGAGGTCCTAACATTTTTAATTTTGCAGGATATGGAACTTCGCTAAAAACAGAATTTAGATTGCAATTCAAAAAACATTTCTTTTTACAAGCAACAGGAAAAGCTGGATACATAAACATGCCTCATATTTCAACTACTCGAAACAAAGCTGATAAAGCTAGTCAACAATTTGGTTTTATTGAAGGTTTTTGGGCTATTGGAACCTATTTTTATTTATAAACTATAATTCAATGCTTGAGTTGCGTTAGAGATGGAAGCGGTAGCTTTTTGTTTTTAACAAACTAGTAAAACTTAGCTAAAAAGAGCGATTTTATGAGCTCCTTTTGGGCTTAGTGTACTTTTGTAAAAAAAAAAAACTACAAACGGACAGCTCGTTTAAACGCCCTAAAAAAACATAACAAAAAGTTAAAATGCCAATAAGAATACGAAAAGATAAAGGAAACTCAAGTAGTGGAAATAAACCTAGTTACAACAGGAAAAGTTCTAGAAGACGAGGTTCTAGAGGTGGTAGTGGAATTGCTTCGGCTCTAATACCTGTATTAATTAGTTTGTTTAGAAAAAATCCGAAATTAGGAATTATAATCTTAATTGTACTGGCTGTTGGATACTTTGCATTGGGAAGTGGAGGAAATTCAAATATAGCAAGTATAGCTCAATCTTTTGCAGGTACAGGCTTGGAAATGGATGAGAAAATCTATGATGAAGCTGAAGTTTTTGAACCCTTGGCTGATAATATAAAAAACCCTATGCCAGAACGAATTTCTTTAGCTAAATTTTGCCCTACCAGAAGAAATCAAGGCGCTCAAGGTTCGTGCGTTGGTTGGAGCAGTGCTTATGCCGCAAGAACGATTTTACAAGCACGAGCTACGGGAGAAAATCCTAATAAAGTTGCGTTTAGTCCTTCATTTTTATACAACCAAATATCATTAGAAGGGTGTCAGGGAACTTATTTGCAAAAAGCAATGGAAGTTATGAAACAAAAAGGAGCGTTGCCTTTTTCAAAATTTGCTTACGATGAGCATTCGTGTAGTCACAAACCCAATTCGAGTGAATTTCAAGTAGCAGCAGCATATACAACCGAAGGTTTTAATAGATTGAGTAAAAGTGGTGACAATTACAAGACCGATTTGTTGGCTATAAAACAGAATTTAGCACAAGGAGCTCCAGTAGTAATTGGTATGATGGTAGGAGGTTCTTTTATGTCTAATATGCAAGGACGAGAACTTTGGACTCCTACACGTTCGGACTACAACATGAATGGTTTTGGAGGTCATGCCATTTGTGTGATTGGTTACGATGACTATAAAACTGACAAAGAAGGAGCTTTTCAAATAATGAATAGCTGGGGAGAAGACTGGGGGAAAAAAGGATTGTTTTGGATACGTTATTCCGATTTTGAACATTTTACAAAAGAAGCTTATGGACTTTATCCTATGGGAAATTCTGAGACTAAAAACACAACGAAATTAGATGCTAAAATTGGAATTGTATATAATAAAACAGGAAAATATATTCCTTTTAAATACAACAATGGAATAGAGTTTGAATCGACAGAATTGCTTGAAGTTGATAAAGATTTTAAGGTTGAAATTACCAATTCGATGGAATGCTATACTTATATTTTTGGGGAAGAATTAGACGGCTCTAGTTATGTTTTATTTCCATATACAGCCAAACATTCTCCTTACTGTGGAATTACAGGAACTAGATTGTTTCCAAAAGATTATTCGCTTTATGCTGATGCAAAAGGTAGAAAAGATCATTTTGCGATTGTTGTTTCTAAACAAAAATTAGACTACAATAAATTAAACAAACATTTTAATGAGTCAAAAGGAGCTTCTTATCAAGAAAAAGTTTACAATACTTTGCAAGACGAGTTAATTGACAATGTTAATTTCTCAGGAGGAAACACCATTAACTTCAGCACCAATAATACTACTAATAATATGGTTGCAGTAGTTCTTTCTGTTGAAAAGTAATCTCTATTGAATATATAAACTCTATAAAAGGGAATAATAAATGCCATTGGATTTCTGTCTAATATTTTTAGCTTTTCTTACTTCTAAAAAACTCCTATTTTAAAACGAACTTTAATTGCTAAAAAAAGTTTAAAAATTTTAGTATTTTAACATCTATCTTGACTAGTTTATGTTATTTTTGCAGATCCCTTTCCTCCTCTCCCTCCTCCATCCTTCTTTTCCTCCTTCTCTCCATCTTCCATCTCCCTCCTCCTCTCCGTCCTCCATCTCTTCCTTTTTTCCCTCCTCCATCTCCTCCCTTCTCTCCCATCTCCTTCCTTCTCTCTTTCCTCCATCTCCCCCTTCTTCCTCAGCACCTCCCCTTCCTTAGTCCTTCCTTACCCTTTCCTTCTTCCACGCCCTTGCCACCCACGCCCTTGACCAGGGAAAGTGGCCCGCTCGACCCCAGCACGACCTGGTACCATCGAACGGAAGAACACCAACGCAACTTCTGCCATTAGTCACGTTCCCGAGGTACACGTACAGCACCTGGTCATATAAGAGGTCGTTAATGGTCATTTTAAGCAATGATTCTAGTAACAAGTAAAATACGTCATACCTGGAAGGGAAATAGAGTTAGGTTAATGAAGATAGGAAATAATAAGCGAACTATCTGTCCTGTTATTGAAAGCGAAAAAGGCATAACGTGTTGTTCTTTCCTCCTGCTTTGTTCTTGGTTCCTGTCTCCTCATCAATGTCATCTTATCAAGAATTTTCTCATCTAACGTTAAATGATACGATTACAATTTTAAGAAAAAAAATTGCTCTCTCTC
>CAMZKF010000222.1 GCA_947311095.1 uncultured Flavobacteriales bacterium | reverse complement strand
TTAATAATAGCTTATTAATCGGTTCTTGAATATTTATAATAATGGTTTCTCCTCCTTTTATTCTTGATTTAGTAAGTATTGAAATTAATGTATTCAATCCACTGCTATTCAGGTAGTTAAGTTTTTTTAAATCTAAGATAACATTAGCATTTTTTTCTAGCGCTAACACAACGTCAGAAAGTAAAGTCGCTATTGTCTCTTCGTTAATTATACGACCTTCAAGAGAGAGTGTAAAGAAGCCTTCTTTATGTTTAATGGTGTATTTAAAAGTTTTCATTTATTTTCGTTTTCCAAAAAAGTAAAGGGTATGTGAAGCTATTTCAATTTCAAATAACTCTTCTAGTGTTGATTTTATATTTTGAATTCGAGGATCGCAAAACTCGATAACTTCTTGAGTGTCTTCTAAAATAATATGGTCGTGCTGTCTGGATTCATGAGCTTTCTCAAATAAAGAAATGTTTTTTCCAAATTGGTGTTTCCTTACTAACTTACAATCAAGTAATAAATCCATTGTATTGTATAGGGTAGCTCTACTCACACGGTATTTTTTTTCTTGCATGTTAATATATAATGTCTCAATGTCAAAATGTCCATTGTAATCATATATTTCATTTAGAATAGCAAATCTTTCAGGTGTCTTACGATGTTTATTTTCTTTCAAATAGTCCGAAAAAAAGTTTTTAACTTTTATCTGAATTTTATTATCCAATACGTTAGTTTCCATATAGTTTATTCTCAATTATTGTTAATTCAGCTGATAAAAAAAGCACTTATTGCTTATTAGCAACTCGCTATATTAACGTGTTGTATTGTTGCTTAATCTTAGGTGTTTTTTTACTTCATCGCTAATTATAAATACTATTTAGTTTCAAAGGTATCTTTTAAGCTTTAATTATTAACTATTAATAAGCTTCAAAATATCAACAAAATAGCTTAATTGTTAATAATATAGCTTTTTTTGGAGTCTATTCTAATAATTTTAAAAAAAAGCTACAATGAAATTCAATGTAGCTTTTTTTTATTAGATAAAAATTCAAAAATAATTTCTAAATGTGAAGTTTAAACATTTTCAATTACCATAGCAGAAGCTCCTCCTCCTCCGTTACAGATTGCGGCAGCTCCATATTTACCATTGTTTTGCTTTAAAACGTTTATAAGTGTTACAATTATTCGAGAACCACTATTCCCAAGAGGATGACCTAAAGAAACAGCTCCTCCATTTACGTCAACTTTTTCAACATCTAATCCTAATTTTTTCATGTTGACTAATCCTACAACAGAAAAAGCTTGATTTAATTCCCAATAATCAATGTCTGAAATTTCTAATTTCGCTTTTTTTAATGCTACTGGCAAAGCTTTTGAAGGTGCGGTAGTAAACCATTCGGGATTGTGAGCGGCATCACCATATCCAACTATTTTTGCAATTGGTTTCAATCCTAATTCTTCGGCTTTTTCTTTACTCATTAACAATAAAGCTGAAGCTCCGTCATTTAACGATGAAGCATTTGCAGCTGTAACAGTTCCATCTTTTTTAAATACAGTTCTTAATTTTGGTATTTTTTCTAAGTTAACATTTGAAAACTCCTCATCTTTAGCGATAATAATAGCATCACCTCTTCTTTGCGGAACTTCAACAGGAACGATTTCACTATCAAATTTTCCGTTTTCCCAAGCTTTAGCTGATCTTTTGTAAGATTCAATGGCGAAATTGTCTTGGTCTTCTCTTGAGAAGTTATATTCAGAAGCACAAGTTTCAGCACAAACTCCCATGTGAATTTGGTTGTAAACGTCTGTTAATCCGTCTTTAACCATTCCGTCAATCATTTTAACATCTCCTAATTTTGTTGCTTGTCTAGCATTGTAATAATGAGGTACCATGCTCATATTTTCCATTCCTCCAGCTATGACAATATCGTTATCCCCAGCCAAAATAGATTGGGTTGCTAAGCTTAATGCTTTCATTCCCGAAGCACAAACTTTGTTGATAGTTGTGGCAGGAACAGTGTCTGAGAGTCCCGCAAAAATAGCTGCTTGTCTAGCAGGAGCTTGACCAAGGTTTGCTTGTAAAACATTTCCCATAAAAACTTCTTCTACTAATTTAGGGTCTAATTGAGCTTTGTCAATTGCTCCTTTTATTGCGGTAGCTCCTAATTTAGGTGCTGGAACGGTTGATAAACTTCCTCCAAAACTTCCTATTGGAGTTCTTACTGCTGAAATAATGTAAACTTCTTTCATTTTGTGTATTTGTTTTTAGTAGTTGTACGAGATTAGCTATAATTCCGTTTTATAAACTGATAGTTAAAAAATTAATTTCCACAAAAATACAAATAATTGTTGATTAATAAAAGTTGATTATTATCATTAAAAATATTCCGATCTTAATAAGCAAGGTATATTGATAAGTAACTATCGTCCCAGTTATACCTTTTTAGATTTTCCTTAATGAGATTTCAATTTACTGATTGTTAGTGAGGTATGTTTATTTTAGTCTTTTAAAGGTAAACTGTAAATTAATTAGATGAAAAGATAAGGGGAATAAAAATGTTAGAATATAAACGTCTTTTATAGGTTTTGTTAATAGTGTTAATGCTTGATTATCAAGTGTTTTTGTTTTTGTTAGAAAAATCTGTTAATAGAAATAAGGTTAAGTATGGTTATTCAACGTTAAGAATTGATTACATTTGTGATTGAACCAGAAAATGATGTGTTTTGACAAAGAAGAGTAAGTTTTTTAAAGAATTCATAAAAGAAAGAAAAACAGTAGGAGCAATCTCTCCAAGTTCTCGTTTTTTAACTAGAAAGATGATGGCTCCAATAGATTTTGAGAAAGCTGACGTTATTGTTGAATTAGGTCCTGGAAATGGAGTGTTTACAAAAGAAATTCTATTAAGAATGAAGCCTAAAGCTGTTCTGATATCTTTTGAATTGAGTAATAATTTTTATGAGCGTATCAATGCGAATATCAATGATAAACGCTTAATTTTGATAAATGACTCTGCCGACAAACTAGAACATTATTTAGCTGTAGAAGGACTTCATAAAGTTGATTATGTAGTTTCGT
>CAMZKF010000221.1 GCA_947311095.1 uncultured Flavobacteriales bacterium | reverse complement strand
TTTGTTTTTAATTCTTTTGAAAAAGCTTCTTGTTCCTTGCCTTTCGAAAACGCAAAATCGGTTAAATCAATGTGGGTTTCTTTTCCATTTTTAATTACATTTAAAAACAAAGCGGTTCCTGTTGCTTCAAAATTTTCAGCCATGTCATAGTTCTTTTCATCATCGACATTTACGGTTTTAAAAATAACTTTAGGTTCATCTAAAAAATAGGTTTCTATGGTATATTTTGTACTAGCTTCTATGGCTTTACAAGTAACACAACGGTGTGTTCCGTAAAAGTCGATTACTTCTATTTGGTTTTTAGTATTTGAAACTTGTTTTTGCTCTTTGTGTTGCACTTCTCCTTTGCAAGATACGAATAGTAGGCTTATAGCGAATAGGGTTAAAATTGAGAACTGTTTCATGGGTTTTATTTTTTTAAGAATTTTGATTACAATTTGATTTATTTTTATTTAGAATATCAGTTTTGATGTAATCGTTTTTCAAAACAGGTATCCATTTAAAGTCTCTAATTTCGGTTATGGTAAATATTTCTTTTGGATTTGAGGTCAATAGTTTTTCTGAAAAATCAGCTTCCATTTGTTTTAGTTTATCTAAGTCGCAAGCAGGTAGCTCTCCTTTAACTGCTTTTGCTCCAAGTTTGTTAATTTCTAAAGGCTTGATTCCTTTATTCATTTGCACTTTTACCGTTTTATAATTGTCCTTTCGTTGAATAATATAAAAACAATGTTCGATACTATTATCGACATAAAAAGAGTTAAATTGATAGCGTCCTCCCGTAATATAAACCGCTACATCTGTTAAACAAGGAGAACTTTTACTTACAATTCTGGTATTCGTTCTGTCTATAATTCCATCAGGATAAAGTATTTCTAAGCCTTCTTTTATTCCTAAAAAACCAACCACAAGTCCATCGCACAAATGACCGTGAAATTTTTCTAAATCTTCTAAAGTTAGTTTGTGTTTTAATGTTAGTCTTCCTTTTGAAAAATCGGTATCAAGAACCGTTATGGTAGGAGTATTGGGTTCTGCTTTACGAGACTTAATGTCTGAAGAGAAAGAAGAAATTACTTCCTTTTGTTTACTTTTGGGTTGAGAGCAAGCTGTTAACAGTATGATACCCAAAAGCGAGATGTAAATTGTTTTCATTTTTAATGGTTTAAATATAATTAAAAACTAAATAAATTTTTAATAAAACACAGCAAATATCCTGTTCGAATGCCCAAAATAGTTGTTATATCATAATATTAAGTTAAATAAATATCCAGAAATAATAATACAAAGTGTAACTACACCAAAGAAAATTCCGATGAGTTTAAAGGTCATTACTTTTTTTAGAAGCATAGCCTCTGGAAATGACAATCCAACCACTCCCATCATAAATGCAATGGCTGTTCCTATTGGAATACCTTTACTTACCAGTACTTGAACAATGGGTAAAATACCCGAAGCATTGGAATACATCGGTACGGCTAAAATAGTAGCGATAGGAACAGCGAATAAATTGTCTTTGTTCATGTATTTTTCAAAAAAATCTTCGGGAATATAACCGTGCATTAATCCTCCAATGGCTATTCCTCCAATAACATAAGGAACAACGCCTTTTAGAATATTGAGTACTTCTTCCCAAATAATAGGTAAGCGCTCTTGAAAGGTTTGTTTTTCGGCAATAAATGCATCTTGTTCTTTTTGGGCATTTGCCAATACTTGTTTGACCCAAGGGGTGAGAAATCGTTCTAGTTTTAATTGTTGTAAAATAAAACCAGATATTGTTCCCAAAAGTATTCCACTGACAACATAAATGGTAGTCATTTTTAGACCAAAAAGCCCAATAAATAACCCGATAGCAACTTCGTTGACTAGGGGAGAGGTAATTAAAAAAGCAAAGGTAACTCCCAAAGGAATACCTCCTTTTACAAAGCCTATAAATAAAGGTACAGAAGAACAGGAACAAAAAGGAGTAACCACTCCAAAAAGACTAGCCATTAAATATTCAAAACCATACAATTTGTTTCTTGATAAAAAATTACGCACCTTGTCAATAGGAAAGTAACTATTTATAATTCCCATTAAAAAGATAATGACAAATAGGAGTAGTAAAATCTTAGTAGTATCGTAAATAAAGAAATTAAGAGCTTCTGCTAAATGCTGTCCTTTTTCGAGTTGAAGTACATCAAAGACAAGCCAATCTGCTATATTTTGTATCCAATTAAACATTTATTTTTTTATTTGAGTGTGGTAGAATTTAAAAAAATCGCTCAATATTTGGTCTCGTATTCGTTTAAATTCGGCTTGTATTTCTGTATTTGTACCTATAGCCTTATCTGGATCTTCAAATCCGATGTGGAGACGGTACTTAACTTCTCCAATAAAAATTGGACAATTTTCTTTAGCTTCTCCACAAACGGTAATGACATAATCAAAAGATTTTGTTATAAATTCATCTACCAATTTTGGGTGATTTTTAGAAATATCAATTCCCAAATCTTTCATTGTTTCTATGGCGAGAGGGTGCACTTGATTGCTTGGTTTTGTACCCGCCGAAAAAACTTGCAATTGGCTATCAAAAGCTTTTAAAAAACCTTCTACCATTTGACTGCGGCAAGAGTTTCCCGTACATAAAATTAATATATTCTCCTTCATTATTATTTATTTAAGAATAAATTAACAGCAATCGGGCTTGGAACAATCACAACTATCGCTAACGATGAGGCTGTCTGCATTTCCTTTGGTTGGAAATCCTTTGGTTGCCCATTTTATAATTCCATCTCGCATATTGTAAACGTTTTCATAGCCTGCATTCATAAGGTAATAAGTTGCTCGTAAACTTCTTGCTCCACTTCTACAAACCATTACAACTTCTTTGTCTTTTGGTATTTCATTTATTCTATTTTCTAGTTCGTTGAGTGGAATATTAATATAATTGGGAACATCAAAGGTCACTTCTTCTACTTCAGATTTATTTCTAACATCTACAATTAATACTCCTTCTTTTACTTTTCCCTTGGTTGTAGTAGGGCAAATTTCTTTTGCTTCTTTCATGGGGGTTATTTTAATAGTTCAATTATTTCACTTTTTTTAGGAACTCTACCTTTAATTTTAATCTCTTCATCGACTACTAAGACAGGAGTTGAGAGCACATTGTACTGCATCATTTCCATAATATCTTCTACTTTTATAATCTCTGCATCAATGTTGTTTTCTTTTACAACTTCTTCTACTAAAGCGGTAGTTGTTTTGCATTTAGGGCAACCTGTACCCAATATTTTAATAATTTTAGTCATTTTGTTTTTATTTATTTTTTTGATTAACAGCATCCGCTTGAAGTATTACAACAAGAAGATTCCTTTTTCTTTTCTGATGATATTGACGGTGCTTTGCATAAGGTTTTTTCTTCAAATAACTGAACTATTAATTGGCGTTCAGTTTCTATTATTGCTTTAATTTTCATTACGGCAGTATGAAAATTTTCATTTCCAAATTCAACTTTTAATTCGGTGTCAAAATTTAATAATTTTATGCTATCCACTTGTTTAAAAATAGTTAAAATTTTAGTTGTCGTCATAAAATTTGTCTTACTTTTTTCATTTGGATTTTCCCAAATCTGAATTTGAGTTTCATGCCATTCATTTGGATTTCCTCCGCAGTCAACGGTATCAAAATGCACTTTTTTAATTTCTGTTAGATGATAATTAGTTCTAGCAAATTGATTGGGTTGATATTCAAAAAGTAACTCTTTGTTTAAATTATCTGCTAATAACTCTATAAAGTCTCCTGTTGTCATTTATCTATGTATTTTGCTTATCGCAAATAAGCGATAGTATTAATTAAAAAAAAGGATTACGCAAAGAAATTAGCAAACAATTCTTTTGCTAACTTCCAATTTTCTTGATAAATACAGTATTTTATTTTGGGGGGATTTAATTCTCCTTGTATCAAACCTGCATTTTTCAATTCTTTTAAATGTTGTGAAATAGTAGATTGAGCCAGTGGAAAAATATCGACCAAATCTCCTGTGAAACAACACGATTGGTTTTCTAAATGTTTTAATATTTCTATTCTTGTAGGGTGAGCCAAAGCCTTAGCAAACTTGGCTATGGCTTTTACTTCATCTTTGTATTCTATGTTTTCTAATGTTCTTTTCATTTTCTTATCGCAAATATACGAT
>CAMZKF010000220.1 GCA_947311095.1 uncultured Flavobacteriales bacterium | reverse complement strand
GTCCATTCCTGTAAATGCTCCCGAAAGGTTATTATCAATATTGTTGTAATGATACATTACTCCTTCTTGAGCGCCTACAAATAAGATTGTTTCGCTATTGCTATTGGTTATAAAAGTTGGAATACTGTTTCCTATTGTTGTCCACCATTCACTAACTTCTACATTGCCAAAGGTTTCGGTTTGTAATCTAAATGAATGATTGGAAGCAGAGCCTACGTTTTCAAAATAATTTAGGTTTCCTCTTTCTTCTCCAACAACCAAATCTAAAATTCCATTTTTAGTAAGGTCAAATAAGGTGGGTTTAGCTCCAGCTCCTACATCAATAGGATTGCCACTATCGTCGTTTATAAGTACAGGAGAAATTGTAAAGTTCATAGATGTTAAATTGCTACTTGTGTTTTCCAATAAATAGACATTCCCATCGTAGTTTCCTATTATCAAATCTATGTCGTTGTCATTGTCAATATCGCCAAAACAAGGGTAAATGTCTTTTCCGAGTCCTAAGGTAGAGGTAGTGGCAAAATCTTCAATCTGCAACTCAAAAACAGGTTCGGTTATCGTTCCTGTATTCAAATATAAGTCTATTTTAGAAACATAATGACCTGTTACAGTTGCATCAAATGCTCCAAAACTACTTACAAACAAATCGAGCAGTCCATCGTTATTGTAATCGAACAAAACAGGATAAGCAGACGTTCCGTATTCTATCATTTTGTTTTGAAGAAAATTTTCTTCTATTAAATTAAAGACAGGCTGTGTATTTGTTCCGTTGTTTTTATAATACCAAACACTTTCTTTGTTTTCGGTATAGTCGGGAGTATTGGGGCTAACTATTAAATCTTTTACATTGTCGTTGTCCACGTCTTCGTAAAACATAGCAGGGAAAAGCTCCAATTCTATTGGGGTATCGTAACTCGGAAAATTAGGATCTTGACTAACCATAGATGTATTTAAATTCACTCCTGTATTATCGTTTGTTAAACCTATTATGTTTTTAAAACTTACATCGCCCAATAACATATCTCTTACATTGTCGTTATTTAAGTCTAAACTAAGTATAGTAGAGCCTACGTGTTTCAATGCTTCTTTTTGAGGATTTGGAACATTAGACGAAGAAGAGCAAGTGTCTTTTAATACGCAAACATTTGTATTTGAACCTGTTTCTAAAAAATGTCCCCAACAGCTATTTTTTAATTCAAATACTAAAGAGTCGCAACCAAAACCTTGTTCCATACTTAAATTTCTGTGGTATTCAACTCTTGAACCTAGTACACCAAAAGTTAGTACATCTAAATCGCCATCGCCATCTATATCGTTTATATCGGGAATATCTACACGACTAACAAAAAGGTTGGTTGTAAAATTAAATTGATATGATTCTATGTAGGAATCGCCTATTCTCTCAAAACTTAAATTCCCTCCTGCTGAAGTGTTTTTCCAAACTCCAATTCCTCCAGATACATACGAAAATATATCTTTTTTTCCATCGCAATTATAATCTCTCAATATAACCCAAGCTTGTAATTTAGGAAACTGGTTTTCAAATTCTGGTTTGTATTCATAAGAATTTCCATTTTTTATGAAAGTTAGAATTTTACCGCCCGTTCGGTCATAAACAAATAAATCTTCGACTCCATCGTTGTTCAAATCTATGGTCGAAAACTGTGCTGCATTTAAGCCTCCTGCCCATGGCAATTCTAAATTACTACCATTTACGACAACATCAATAGTATCGACTCTTTCGAATCCGTAATATTGAGCGTTAGCATAAAAAGAATAAAAAAGAATTAATATTAGTAATCGATTTTTGTGCATAATAAATAATTTTAATGACTTAATTTTCAACCAAATAATACTATTTAGTAATAACTACTTTTTTTTATAATACATGTATATCGAAACTAAAATAGCTTTTAATATTTTACACGATTCCAAAACAATTTTTATTTTGCGTTAGGGATAGAAACGGCATCCTTTTTTTTATTTCAAAAAAAAGATAGAGTGGATAGCCCGCTCGAACGCCCTAATTTATAATCAAGGAAGTTAATGCTGTTTTATTATTTTCGGTTATTTGTATTTTATAAATCCCCTTTGACAATTGGTTTAAATCTATTTGTTCTCCTGATTTAATTGCACTTTTATAAACTAAAACACCTACCATATTGTAAATTGAAATATTTAAAATAGAGGTTTTATGAGCCGAAGCTACCGTTATATTTCCTTTAGTTGGATTGGGAAATACGGTAAATACATGGTCGGAGTTTAGAGAGAGTACACTAGAAGAAACATCGACACTTAATGTTGTTTTTACAATACTATCGCAACCAAAAGAAGAATTTAAAGTATCTATATAAATTCCAGATTCGGTTTGGTATTCTCCTGCTAACAGGATACTGTCTCCTAGTAAAATAGATGTTCCTATGTTGGTTGTTGTTGTAGGAATGACATTTAGATTTATTGTTACAACACTATCGCACCCGTGTACAGAGTAACTATTATTGACATAAACTCCATCTAAATATTCATAAGTTCCGTGTATAAATGCGCTATCTCTCTCGCATATTGTAATGGTTGGAGACGATGAAAAGGTTGGGAAAACTTCTAATATTGAAACAATTGAACTATCGCATCCTGTTACTAAACTTGGATAGGTATCTACATATTCTCCTGGGTTTTTATAAAAAATTCCATTTATAATAATACTATCTCCATCGCATAAAGTTAAGTTTGTAGTATCACCATAAATTAAATTGATAAGCAAATGAGTAGTAACAATACTGTCGCAACCTAAAGTAGTTGAAAGTGTATCAATATAATTACCAACTGTATTTTGATATTCTCCTGCCAGAATTATACTATCGTTAGAACAAATACTAACTGTATCTATTACGTTATAAATAGGGTTAATGATTAAATAAACTTCAAGAATGCTATCACAACCCAAAGCCGTTGAAAGTGTATCGTGATACAACCCTGTTGTTGTTTGATAATTGTTTTCGAGCATTATACTGTCTCCCATACAAATATACTGAATAGAAGAGGTAGAATATGTTGATTTGACAATAAGTTCGGTTACAACCATACTGTCACAACCATTTACAGCGGTATAATAATCGGTATATAAACCTCCTGAGAATTGATAATTACTATCTAAATAAACACTGTCGCCATTGCAAATAGAAACACTAACATTAGTAGTGTCAAAAATGGTAACGGTTAGATTTGTTTGAACTATGCTATCACAATTGAGAGAAGAGGTTAAAGTATCGTTATAAATACCCGATATTTTTTGATAAACACCTTCTAACAAAGCGCTATCTCCTCTACAAATAGTAAGGTCACTAAAGTATATAGAGTCGGTAAAATGAAGCACTGTATTATAAACACTATCCACTCCCATTGTCGTAATAGTATCACTATATGAACCTGCTTGTGTTTGGTAAGCTCCTTCTAGGTACGCACTATCTCCAAAACAAAGTAATTGATGAATGGTTCCTTGCTCTACAATTTCTATTTGCTGATTAATGTTGATACCTGTCTCTATTTGTTCTGCTCCTCCAGGCCAGTTTACCCTTATGCTATCTATAACTGTTTCTGTTCCCAAACCAAAATGTAAAACACTACTGTTGTGCGATAAATAGCCCGAACCTCCGTCTGCCTCTCTTAAAAGACTCCTCCCATTTACAAATACTGTAACATGCGATCCAAAACCATCTCTATTGTTTGTTGTTCCTCTTAATTTTATTTTAAGCCAATTCCCCAATCCTGTCCCTTGATTTTCCATAAACCAAGTTTTATCAGTTGAGGTTTGGCTACTATCCACATTTACGAGCACAAAATCCAAGTCTCCATCGTTGTCAAAATCCGAATAGGCGGCTCCTCTTGAACGACTAGAATCCGCTATTCCTGCCGTTATGGTCACGTCCGAATAGGTATTGTTTCCATTGTTTATAAATAAATTATTAACTTGGTATTGGTTAGGATTATCAAACATCATTTGACCAGACGCTACAAATAAATCGAGGTAAGAGTCGTTGTTATAATCAAAAAATAAACCACCCCAAGAGGTTACCGATGTAGCTTCCACATTTAAACTATTTGCTTCGTCAGAAAAAACGTTATTTCCAGTATTGTTATACAGTTTATTTTCCATCATGTTACTCACATAATAATCCAACAAACCATCTTCATCATAATCCCCTGTTACGGTACTCATTGCATACATAGATGCATTGGTGTTGGTGGTTATACCTACTCTAGCAAAAGAGTCAATAGGATAAAGATTTTCGAATAAGGCATTGGGATTAAAATCGCTTCCAAAATCGTTCCCTAAATAAATATCCATGTCGTTATCGTTGTCAAAATCGGTAAACGTTACAGCTAGTGCTGTTCCATTGTCTTGTACGCCCAATAAATCTGCTTTTTCGGTAAAGGTATTGTCTCCATTGTTGACATAAAAAAAATTGGTAAATCCTGAAATGTTTGTTTCATAATAAGGAACTCCAGCAGTAAAAGGAAAATTGCAATAGTTGGCAACATAAATATCTAAAAAACCATCGAGGTTATAATCTCCAAAGCTAACTGATGTACTCCAAGCTTGATGAAGGATTCCCGCACTTGCCGAAATATCGGTAAAAGTTCCGTCTCCATTGTTTCTAAATAAAAGGTTTGCTGAAAATTTATCGGTAGTCACAAAAACATCTCTAAAACCATCGTTATCGATATCGCCAGTAGCTACTCCTACGGTATTGTGAGTTGCCGTAATAGAAAGACCTACACTTGTTGCTTTTTCGGTAAAAGTTCCGTCTCCATTATTTTCATAAAACTGATCGATTCCCGACCCTCCTGTTAAATACAAATCGTCAAATCCATCGTTATTGTAATCAAAAAAAGCTGCTCCTCCTCCCATTATTTGAGGCTCTATATGCAGGTGGTTTATATTTACATTGCTAGCGTTTTCTACAAATTGAGCTTTGTATTTTGGTACGATAAATAAAAGTAAAACAAACAATTTAATGAGTAAAGAGGAAGAATGAATAGGCATATTAAATGGGTTTTTAAAGTAAAACTATGAAACTTTACCTAAATAATGTAATGTTTTCTAGTTTTTTTTACAACTATGAGCTACAAGACAACATTGAACAGCCAATTTTTTCTTTTGCCCAATCGGGACGTTTTACAAACCATTTTTCCATATTGGGTTGTTCGTCGTAAGGTTTTTTTAAGAGCTTGTAGAGTTCGTTTAGCAAATCATAATTATTGTTTTCAGCATCTTCTATTGCCAATTGAGCCATGTAGTTTCTCAATACATATTTTGGGTTAGTTTGATTGATTAATTCAATTCTTTCGTTATTTTTAACCCCTTCTAAGCGAGTTGTATATTCTTCGAACCATTGTTTCCATTTAGGAGCAAAAACTTTAAATTCATTACGGGTTAAATAACTATTCTTTTCTAATAAAGACAAGTGGATCTCTAGTTGATTAGTTTCAAATTTGTTGAGATTTCTAAAAAACAAGGTCATGTCCATTTCTGAGTTTTCCAATAGGTTTTCTAGTTTATGAATAAACAAATTATCCATATCTTTTTCATTTTTAATTCCCAATTTAGTAAGCATCATCGTCTGATAATCTTGATTGTATAGAATACTATATTTCTTTAGAATAGTTGTCAAAGCTTCTACATCTTCAATCAATGGATAAAGCGCATTTGCCAATTGGGTTAAATTCCAAAGCGACACTTTAAATTGATTGCCAAATCGGTAGCGTTTATGTTGAATATCGGTAGTGTTTGGTGTCCAATTTGGATCATAATTCTCTAACCAACCATAAGGACCATAATCTATTGTTAATCCCAAGATAGATAAATTGTCGGTATTCATAACTCCATGTACAAAACCTACGCGTTGCCAATCGACTATCATTTTTCGAGTAAGGTTACAAACGGATTCAAAAAAGTTTAAATAAGTTGCTTTAGATGGATTTCCCAAGTTTTTAAAATGGTGTTTTATGGTGTAGTCAGTGAGTTTTTTTAAGGTATCAAAATCTTGTCTTGCCGTATGAATTTCGAAACTTCCAAAACGAATAAAAGATGCTGCAACTCGACCTACAATTGCTCCTTTTTCTTTTTTAGGATTTCCATTGTACAACACATCCCTTACTACGCTTTCTCCTGTTAAAGCTAAAGACATTGCTCGAGTAGAGGGAACGCCTAAATAGTGCATAGCTTCACTACATAGATACTCTCTAATAGAAGAACGTAAAACGGCAAATCCATCGGCTGTTCTCGAATATGGTGTTGCTCCTGCCCCTTTTAATTGTATGGTAAGTGTGTTTTCTAAATGTTTTATTTCGGCTACATTTATGGCTCTTCCATCTCCTAATTGACCTGCCCAATTTCCAAATTGATGTCCTCCATAGCACATCGCATACGGTTTAAACCCTTTAAGAATAATTTGCCCCGTAGAAAAATAGGTTAAATCTTCTTGACTAAGACTACTTAACCCAACCAATTCTAAAACTTCGTTGGATTTATGAATTAAAGAGGGATGACTCAATGGTTTGGGAAAAACAAAAGAAGAACAAGATTCTACAACTTGACGTGGACGATTATCGGTGTTTTTATCTACTGGTAATTCGCTTGTGAATGTGTTGATGATTTTCATAGAAATGGTTAAATAAAATTAGTTTTTTTAGAATAGTTTTTGGCGTAAATAAATAAACAACTTCCTTCTTTTATTAAATCAATAATTGCTTTATATTTTTCTTCGGGCAACGCAGGACAACCCCAACTTCTTCCCAATCTTCCGTTTTGTTTTATAAACGATTGGCTGACATACGAAGCTTTGTGAATGACTATGTTTCTTGACCTAGCATTATCGTTTATTCCTTGTTCTAGTCCGTCTAATCGAAGTGAATAACCGTGTTTACCCATGTAGGTTTCGGCTGTGATATAAAAACCTAAACTGCTTTGGTGGGAATTAGCTTTGTTTGAAAAATGTTTGGCTTTGTTTTCTCCAGAATTTTGACCGTGAGCTACATAAGACTGAATAAGTATTTTTTTATGTTCTAAGTCGATTACAAATAAACGCTCTTGTGTAGATGGTTTAGAAAAATCTACAATGGTAAGAATGTTTCTTTTTTTTAATTCTTTTATTTTTACAAAACCTTTTAAAGCTGCTTTAAAAACTGTGAATTTTATTTTTTTAGATAAATTTAATTCTTTGTAAAGTGTTTTTATTTCTTTTTTAGAATCCGTTTTATAGGCACTTAAATTTACATTAAAATTAAAAAAGAATAGGAGTACTAAAAATAGTTTAAATATATTCATCGCCGATATTGTTGGCTTTTATATCGTTTACAAACTGTTTTATTTTTTGTTCGCTACGTTTTTTACAAATTAACAAGGTATTGTTGCTTTCAACTACTATATAATCCATAAGTCCTTCTATAACTACCAACTTGTTGTCAGGCATCATTATTATATTGTCTTTGCTATCGTAGGTTATAACTTTGTTTCCGACTATTGCATTTTGTTTGTTATCCAAGTCGATGTGGTCGTATAGCGACCCCCAAGTTCCAAGGTCGCTCCACCCAAGGTCTGCTAATAAGACTAATACGTTATCGGCTTTTTCCATTATACCAAAATCAATAGAAATACTTTTGCACTGTGGATAAATGTTTTGTATAAAGCTTTTTTCTTCTGTGGTATTGTATTTTTCTAATCCTTTGTTGAACAGCGAGTGTACTTCGGGTAGGTGTTCGCTAAACGATTTTATAATACTACTTGCTGTCCAAATAAACATTCCTGAGTTCCAGTAGAAATCACCGCTTTCTATAAACTGCTTTGCCATGTCTAATTTTGGCTTTTCGGTAAATGTTTTTACACGTTTTATGTTTTTAGAAATGGTACAATCATCGTCTAAAAATTGTATATATCCGTAACCTGTGTCGGGTCTGTTTGGTTTTATTCCTAGAGTGACTAAATAATTGTCTTTTTCGGCTTGTTGTATGGCTAATTTAATTGAGTTTTCAAATTCATCTTGTTTTAATATTAAGTGATCTGATGGGGCTACAATTATATTTGCACTTTTGTCTTTACTGTATATTTTGTAAGAAGCGTAAGCGATACAAGGAGCTGTGTTTTTTCGACTTGGTTCTAAAATTATTTGCTGATCTTCTAATTCGGGAATTTGTTCTTTTACAAGGTCGAAGTAATCTTGACTGGTTACAATATATATGTTTTCGATGTTGCAAATGTTTTTAAAACGTTCTACGGTCATTTGCAATAAGGATTTTCCAATCCCCAATACGTCGTGAAATTGCTTGGGGTTATTGGTTTTACTCATCGGCCAAAACCGACTTCCAATTCCTCCTGCCATTATCACAACATAATTATTCATATAGTTTTCTTTTTGTGTGTTTTAAAGAATAGGTATTTAGCTTATCTTTTTTTGTTCAAAAATCGGACATCAAATACTTATTTAGTTGTAAGGTATAAAAGAGATTTAAAATCTATAATAGATTACAATTATCACAAATGTAATAAATTCTATAATTTTAACGCATGATAACTTTATTTTCTTTCGGCTGATTTTTTTTGCATGAGGGATAGAAACGGCATCCTTTTTTTATTTTCAAAAAAAGATACAGTGGATAGCCCGACTTTTTTCAATGTTTTTTTTGAAAAAAGACATGCCCTAATATCCATATTTTCCTTTCCACACAAAGTTGAGGTATTTTCTTAAATCTTGTTCTCTTTTGTTGTTGCTAGGAGTGAAAATAGCCGTATTTACAATTTCTTTTGGCAAAAATTCTTGAGTGTGTAAGTTCTCTGTTTCGTTATGAGAATATTGATAATTGGCTCCATATCCAATGTCTTTCATTAGTTTGGTCGGGGCGTTTCGTAAGTGAAGAGGGACTGACAAATCGCCTGTTTGTCTTACAATATTTTGTGCTACATTTATAGCCATATAGGAGGCGTTGCTTTTGGGTGAGCTAGCGAGATAAATAATACATTGAGAAAGAATTATACGACTTTCGGGCCAACCAATTTTTGTAACGGCATCAAAACAGGTATTTGCCATTATTAGTGCTGTTGGATTTGCATTTCCTATATCTTCTGATGCTAAGATAAGTAATCGACGGGCTATAAATTTTGGTTCTTCGCCTCCTTCTATCATTCTAGCCATCCAATATACGGCTCCGTTGGGGTCACTTCCTCTTATTGATTTTATCATTGCCGATACAATGTCGTAGTGTTGTTCTCCTGTTTTGTCGTAGTTGGTCAGGCTTTGTTGTACATTTTGGAGTACAAATTCGTTGGTTATTTCTTTTTGGTTGCTAGGTAATGCTCCTATTGCTATTTCTAAACTGTTTAATAATTTACGAGCATCTCCTCCCGAAATTCGGAGTAAAGCTTCGGTTTCTTTTACGGCAACATTTTTTGTTTTTAGAATACGATCTTCTTTTAGGGCTTTGCTAATTAATGCTTCTAAATCTTCCTTGGTGTGATGTTTTAAAATATAGGTTTGACAACGAGAAAGTAGAGCAGATATAACTTCAAAGGAAGGGTTTTCTGTTGTTGCTCCAATTAGTGTTATTATTCCTTTTTCTACGGCATTTAAAAGGGAGTCTTGTTGTGATTTGCTAAAACGGTGAATTTCATCTATAAATAAAATGGCATTTTGACCTCCAAACATTCCTTGATTTTGGACTTTAGTGATAATTTCTCTAATGTCTTTTACACCACTATTGATAGCCGATAAAGAATAAAATGGACGGTCTAATGTTTCGGAAATAATTTGTGCCAATGTTGTTTTTCCAACTCCTGGAGGACCCCAAAAAAGCATAGAAGGAAGGCTTCCACTCTCGATAGCTTTTCGTAGAGGCTTGTCTTTTCCTACTAAATGTTGTTGACCAAAATAATCGTCGAGTGATTTTGGACGCATACGTTCTGCTAATGGAGCGTTTGTATTGTACATACTTTTATTTTAATGCTTATCCGCTTGTTTCCCCAAGACGGAAAAAAGTGTTCTTAAATTTCTCAATGTTCTGTATCTTAAAGCCAGACAGGCTCTTCATTTTTTTTATTTATTCTCTTTTATTTCTTTTTAAAGGTATAAATGAGACCGTTTCACTTAGTTC
>CAMZKF010000219.1 GCA_947311095.1 uncultured Flavobacteriales bacterium | reverse complement strand
GGATTGCTACGGTAGGTATATTATTCTGGACATTACCATTATATTGGGCTGGATTTATGCAAGGATTAATGTGGCAAGAATTTAAACCAGACGGAACTTTAACACATGATTTTATTGATACCGTTACTTTCCTTAATCCTTATTACCAAATGAGAGCATTAGGAGGGACTTTATACTTAACAGGAGCAATCATAGGTTCGTATAATTTATTTAAAACCGCAGCAATCGGAACATTAGTAAAAAATGAACCTGCTGAAGCGGCACCACTAAACAAAAACTCTAGATTTGCTAACGAAGGATGGCACGGAGCATTAGAAAGAAAACCGGTACAATTTATTATTCTTTCATTTGTTGCCGTAGCAATAGGTGGAGCAATAGAAATTATACCTGTCTCGATTGTAGATTCTAACATACCTACAATAGCAAGTGTAAAACCATATACTCCTTTAGAATTAGAGGGAAGAGATATTTTTATAAGAGAAGGATGTAATAATTGTCACTCTCAACAAATTAGACCTGTGAGATTTGAGACAGCTCGTTATGGAGAATACTCTAAAGCAGGAGAATCTGTTTACAACCACCCGTTCTTATGGGGTTCTAAAAGAACAGGTCCAGATTTAGCTCGTGAAGGAGGTAAAAGAGGTGACTATTGGCACTACAAACACATGCAAAATCCAAAAGGATTATCTAAAGGTTCACTAATGCCAGCTTACCCTTGGTTGAGAGAAGATGATTTAGATGTTTCTTTATTAGAAAAGAAAATTTCGGTAATGCGTACTCTAGGTGTTCCTTATGAAGAAGGATATGAAGAGAAAGCATTGACAGACTTACAAGCGCAAGCAGAAGTAATAACAAAAGAGATTGTTTCTAAAATGGAAGCTGACTTTACAGAAGAAGAATTAGCAATTAAATTTGAAGAGTTAAAAACGAAAGAAATTATAGCGCTTACTTCGTACTTGCAACGTTTGGGACAAGATATAAAAGCAGAAAAATAAAATTATGTTAAGATTTATTAAAGACAACATGGCTACAATTGATGGGATTGAAATATATCCCATCATATCACTTTTAATTTTCTTTACCGTATTTTCCATCGCGATATACTGGACTATGAAAGTAGATAAGAAAAAAATAGACGTATTAGAACAAATGCCTCTATCTGAAGATTAAGCTAGTCTAGGTAAAACATACAAAAATTAAAACATACAAGATGAAAAAACATACAAAAAATCTATTAGCAATAGCTTTACTATTTTCAGTATTTTTTACTGTTAATGCTCAGGATGGAGCAAAATTGTATAAACAAAATTGTGCTGCATGTCACAAAATAGACAAAGTTTCTATTGGACCTCCATTAAAAGGGGTTTTTGAAAAATGGAAGGAAGCTGGAGAAGAAGAAATGCTTTTCGAATGGGTTGCTAACCCAACTGATTTACATGATAGTGGAAAATCAAAAATGGCAAAAGAAGTTTGGGATTTTTCTCCAATGACAATGACTCCAATGGCTCACTTGTCAAAAGAAGAAGTCGCTGCAATTTTTAAATTTGCTGATACACCACCTGTTGCAAAAGAAGAACCAAAAACAGAAACAAAAGGAACTACTAAAACAAAAAAAGTAGCTCCAGTAGGATTTAGCACAGGAACTATTGTATTCTTAATTGGAATAATCGGATTTTTATTAATAGCTCTTCTTGTTCTTATGAATGGTTTAAAAGCTTTAAAAAACAAAGATAATGGAGGGAATAAAATAAAATACGAAGAAGAAGGGTTTGGATTTTTAACTAAATCTGTAGCCATAGAAGATGAAGATTCTATTTTATTAGACCACAATTACGATGGGATTCAAGAATTAGATAATGTATTACCACCTTGGTGGGTTTGGATGTTTTATGCTACAATTATATTTACATTTATCTATTGGGGATTGTATCAAACATTTGGAGTATGGCCTTTGCAAGAAGAAGCATACGAAATAGAAATGGAAACAGCAGAAAAAGAAGTTTATGCTTACAAAGAAGCAAACGGTTTATTGATTTCAGCTGAAACAGTTACTCAATTAACAGACGAAGCTTCATTAGCGGCAGGAAAAGAAATATTTGACGGTACTTGTGCCGCTTGTCACAAAGCTGATGGTTCTGGATTAGTAGGACCAAACTTAACTGATAAATATTGGATTTACGGAGGTGCGATAGGAGATGTTTTTACTTCTATTAGTGAAGGAAGAGCGAACGGAATGCCGTCGCATAAAAGCCAATTTAACGAACTACAAATACAACAAATTGGTTCGTATGTTAAATCTTTAAAATTTGCAGAAGGAAAAGAACCTGAAGGAGATTTAGAAAAATAAAATAAAAAATTATCATAAAAAAGTCGCATTTTATAAAATGCGACTTTTTTTATTGAAAGATTAAATAAAACTGATTAAAAACAGTTTTATTTGTAACATTTGTAACAGGATTCATCCCCTAAAAAAGATGACCTTTGCACTATACCAATTATAAAATCTATTATGAAAGAGAATAAAAGTTTCAGAGATGAATTATCGACAATAGATAAAGACGGAAAAAGAGTTTGGGTTTATCCTAAAATGATATCGGGTAAGTATTTTAACCTAAGACAAATATTTGCTTATTCATTATTAGCTTTCTTATTTATAGCTCCGCATTTAAAAATGAACGGGTATCCAATTTTATTATTTAATTTATTGGAACGTAAATTCATTATTTTTGGGAAAATATTTTGGCCTCAAGATTTTTATCTTTTTGCACTGTCGATGATTGGAGCTGTTATATTTGTATCTCTATTTACCGTTATATTTGGACGTTTATTCTGTGGTTGGGCTTGTCCACAAACTATATTTATGGAAATGGTATTTCGTAGAATAGAATATGCAATAGAGGGAGATTGGACGAAGCAAAAAAAACTAAACAAAAGTGAATGGAATGGAACTAAAATTTTTAAAAAAGTTTTAAAGCATACTATTTTTTGGTTAATATCATTTTTAATTGCTAACACTTTTTTAGCTTACATCATTGGAGCAGACAAATTATATGAAATACAGTTTGACGACCCTATGAATCATTTAGGAGGATTAGCTTCTATTATAATATTCTCTACTATTTTTTATGGTGTTTTTGCATTCTTAAGAGAACAAGTATGTACAACTATTTGTCCCTACGGAAGGTTACAAGGTGTATTGTTAGATTCTAAATCTATTAATGTTGCTTATGATTATAAAAGAGGAGAAGGAGAAAAAGGAAGGGCTAAATTTAGAAAAAACGAAAACCGAGCTGAACTTGGAAAAGGAGATTGTATAGACTGTAAACAATGTGTACATGTTTGTCCGACGGGAATTGACATAAGAAACGGAACTCAGTTGGAATGCGTTAACTGTACTGCTTGTATGGACGCTTGCGATTACATGATGGAAAGTGTAGGAATGGAAAAAGGATTGATTGGATACATCTCTGAAGAAGGTATAGAAACAGGGGAAAAAGGATTTCAATGGAATACTCGTGTATTTGCATATTCAGGTGTTTTGGCGTTAATTTTAGGATTCTTAATTTATCTTACCGTTACTCGTTCTAATTATGATTTTGTAATCACAAGATTAGAAGGAACTACTTTTAATCGAATAGATAAGAAAACATACAGTAATTCTTATAATTTATTATTGCTCAACAAAACGAAAATACCAGGAAAAATAACATTAAAAATAATAGACGGAGCTGCAAAAATCCCACCGATGGAATTTACGTTAGAGTCAGAAGTTGAAGTTCATAAAAACTTTGCTCTTATAATGACTAAAGAAGATTATAAAAAAAGTGGTAATGAGCCTAAAATAATAATCGGTATTTACAAAGACGGAGAGTTAGTAGCCAAGGAAAAAACATCATTTATGGGACCTTCCTTTTAAAAAAACAAAATTATGAACTGGGGACATGGAATTACAATAGCAATCATAAGTTTTATAACATTTATATTGTCAATACTTTATTTTAACATGCCTAAATCGGCAGATTTAGTAGTAGATAACTATTATGAAGCAGGAATAAATTTTGAGCAAAAAATACAAGCTATAAAAAATAGTAACGCTATAAAAAATAAAATAGAACTAAAAAAAACAGATAAACTTTTGTCTATTATATTTCCAAAAGAAGTAATAATGGACAGTATTGTAGAAGGGCAAATTCATTTATATAGACCCGAAAATGGAAACAAAGACAAGCATTTTCCTTTTGTAAAAACAAGTAATAACATAATAAATATTCCTCTTGAAAAGGTAGATAAAGGAAATTATAGCTTATTAATATCTTGGAAAACTAAAACCAAAGATTTTTACATTGACAAAGGGATAGTAACACTATAACAAATGGAACTAGTAATTGCAGCATTAATCATGGGGTTTGCAGGAAGCTTTCACTGTGTGGGTATGTGTGGATCAATAGCATTTGCTCTTCCTCTAAATAGAACGTCGAACCTTACCAAAACAATCGGGATTTTATTCTATAATTTTGGACGCATTAGTACTTACGTATTATTAGGAACTTTATTAGGCGTATTTGGAAAAGGATTAAAGCTAGCAGGTATTTTACAATACGTAAGTATTACCATTGGAATTGTAATAATAGCATCTGTTGTTCTTCCTTCCTTCTTAAAAAAAATATCGTTTACCAGTTCCTATTACCTAAAATTTAATAGTTGGGTAAAAAATAAACTAGGTAAACGGTTAACAAAAAAATCAAATACTTCTTTACTTATATTGGGATTATTAAACGGCTTGTTACCATGTGGATTAGTCTGGGTTGCTATGGTTGCATCTATAACTTACGGAGGAGTTGGTTCTGGAGCTTTATTTATGTTACTATTTGGTTTAGGTACTTTTCCTATGATGTTTGCTTTACCTTATTTTTCGAGTTCTATTTCTAATGCTTTTAGAACCAAAATGACAAAAGCAATTCCATTTATTTTAGTTGCTTTTGGAATACTATTTATTCTTAGAGGATTGAATTTAGACATTCCTTTTATAAGTCCTCCGCTCAGCCAAGATGGGACAGAAGTTAAGAGTTGTTGTCATTAAAAATAAGATTTATAAAAACACTTATTCTTCATGAACATCTAAAGAATCTCTTAGTCCGTTACCTAACAACATAAACGCAAACACAAGAAAAATAATACTAAGCCCTGGAACTAATGCTAAAAAGGCTTTATCGGGATGGGTAATAAAACTGCGATGTTGCTCTATCATTGTACCCCAAGAAACCATTGGTATTTGAGATCCTATTCCTAAAAAACTTAATCCTGCTTCTATTAAAATAGCAGCCGCAAAATTTGAAGCACAGATAACGATGATAGACCCTATAATATTTGGAAAAATATGTTTAACTACTATTCTGTAATTAGAAAAACCTAAAGCTCTACCTGCTTCAACATATTCTTTTTCACGAATACTTAATATTTGCCCCCGAACCACTCTAGCCAATTCTACCCACATGGTAAGTCCTACTGCTAAAAAAACAGTATAAAACCCTTTTCCTAAAAACAAAGTTACTGCTATAATTAAAAGTAAAGTTGGAATTGACCAAACTACGTTTATAAACCACATAATAAAATCATCAATCCAACCTCGATAATACCCTGCTAACGCCCCTAAAGTAATCCCTATAATAAGTGAAATTAGAACAGCAATAAGACCAACCGACAAAGAAACTAAAGTTCCTGCCATGGTTCGACTCATTAAATCTCGTCCTTGCACATCAGTTCCTAACCAATAGGTTTTGTCTGTTATATTATTTGATTCTACAATATATTGAAGAGCTGCTATATTTTTTTCTTCTTTTTCACCTTCTAGGTTATAAAAGACAACATTATCGCCAACCATTAGAGGTTGTTTATCCGCCGATTTATCAATGGAGAAACAAACGTCTGCTAAATTAAATTCTTCGTATTCGGGTTCTGAAACTTTAGCACTATTAAAAGAGGTGTAAGGCTCTACTATTATCTTGTCTGCTAAAAAAAGATAAGAAGAAATAGGTACTGTATTGTATAAAGGTTCTTGACCTCCAAAAAACATTTTATCAAAAAAACTTTTCTGTTTAATATTTTTATTCCGTTTTACTTTTAAAACTTGTATTGTAGAATTGGTACTTAATTTACTAATGGAACTAATGCCATCGTTAGCAAAAGGTGAAGAATCGGGTCTAATGTTTCCACCAAGAACCGCTACAAAAACAGCAAAAACAATCACTAAAAGACCCAACATAGCTGCCTTGTCTTTTTTTAATTTAGCCCAAGATTTGGCATAAATAGATTGATTTGTTTTTTTAATCATTGATTTCTAATTTCCGACCTTTCCATTGTACTTTTGTATAAAAAGATTTAGCAAATATAATTAATAAATGAATAGGGTATAAAAAGTAAATAAAAGGAGTGAGAAAAATAAGTGCCTTTTGTCCAAATCGAATGGTTATCAGACTAAAAAAAGTGAAATCGACTAAAAATTTAACCGATAAAAACAAACTTGAAAAATAAAAATTGATAAAAATAAGGTTGGGAATAATTAATAAATTAACAATAAAAACTAAAATTGATAACCAAAAATTTCTTTTGCTCCTAAGTTTCACATTCTTAGAACTCCACCTCAAAGCCTGTTGTATCAATGCTGCATATTTTGTAGGAGGTTTCGTAAATACCAATGCTTTAGGCGAATCGAGAACCGAAACTTTACAATTATGCTGTAATACGCTATCTAAAAAGAACAAATCATCGCCAGAAGAAATATCAAGATTAGATTGATAAGGGTTAAGTGAATTAAACAACGTTTTCTTGTACCCCATATTTGCTCCACTACATAAAAATGGATTTTTATTTTTTGCAGTTCCGATAGTAACACCAGACAACACAAAAGATTCTATATTTTGAAGTTTCCCAATAAAATTGTTTTGAGGCTTATTAATTACTGGTGCTATTATAAATTCTGCATTATTATTAAAAGCTTTAGCATATTGAAGTAACCAAAATCTAGAATGCATACAATCGGCATCAGTTGTTACAATGTAATCGTATTTACAAGCTTTTACCCCTGTAATTATTGCATTTTTCTTTCCCTTTAAATTTTCTTTCTGTTTTATTATTTTATACAATAAATTGGTTTTATCTAGCTCTCGTAACAAAACAGAAGCGCCATTGTCCAACGAATGGTCGTCGATAAAAACAAATTCTACTAAATTCAAATTATAATTTAGATTACAAAAAGAACGTACAATATTAACTAAATTTTCTTCTTCATTTCTAAAAGGAATTAATACGCTAATTCTTAATTCTTCTTCTTGCTCATTCCAATTTGATTGTTTTAACCAACCAATTATAAGCCAAACTATAAAAGAAATGTAAGCCGTTAAAAATATAATATTAAGAATTTCGAGTAAAATCATTTATACCTTATTACAATGTTTTTTTATAAAGCTTAAAAGCAAGAACAAACCCCAACAAAGCAGGGAAAATAACATTTATTAACCAAATAGAAAGTGAAGATAACAAAACTATTTCTGGTTGACTAAAAGAAGATAGTAGGTAGATAGATACCAATTCACGAGTTCCTAAATTGCCTAAGACAGGAGAAGGAACAAAGGTAGTAACAAAATATAATAGTCCTATAAAAATAAAAACTTCCACCAAATATAATTGCAATCCAAAGGCATATAACAGTAAATAAAACTGAATAATAAATATTAAATATCGAAACAATGACAAGCATAAAAAAACAGTTAATTCTATTGTTGAATATTTAGATAAAAAGAAAAAATTAGGACGGTATTTTTTCAACCATTTTACCTTTACCAATAATGAAACTATAACTTTTGGATAATAATATATGCTAAAAACAACAGAGTTTAATAGAACCAATAATGCAAGAATAATTTGAATATTATTATAAACGACTGTTATTCTATTGCTTGTACTAATAAACAGTATAGTTCCAACTAAAGCAAAAATTAAGGTACTCCAGAGTTGAGCTAAATTTCCTAACATAGATGCAGAAGTAACTATTAATTTATCTATATTTCTAAGATAAAAAGCTCGTCCTATAAAATTACCTAAACGGTCGGGAGTAAATAAGCTCGATGCATTTCCAATGTATATCGAAATTAAGGATTTTTTAAAACTCAATACTGCTTTTTTTTGTAAAATTAATTTAAACTTAAAAGCTTCTATCCCCCAATTTAAAAACTGAAGTATAAAAACCAACAATATAATTTGTATTTGTTGCCATTTTAAGTCCAATAAAACACGTTTAAGAATATCAAAAGAATTGCGGTTTTTCACCATTTTAAAAATGAAATAAATAATAGCTGCAAAAACAACCCATTTAAAAAATCGTATTAAATCTTTATTCATTTTATGTGTTTCCAGTAATAATAGTTACTTTTAGAATCTTATACCAATTTTTTTTATGAAATACCCTATATAACTAAATTAAAACTTACACTTCTTTATCTATAAAATGAACTTAGCCGAGTTCTCTAATTTTATCTTTAATGATTTGAGTAATAATAAACGTTATTTATTGTATTTTAATATTCAATTGGCATTACTTTAGTAAAGAAACTAATTAAATTACGATTTTTTGAATAAAACAGATAAAATAATATTAGGCTTAGACCCTGGAACAACAGTTATGGGATACGGAGTAATAGCTATAAAAGGGGATAAATTATCAGCTATAAGTATGGGAGTCATACATTTACATAAGCTCGAAAACCACGAATTGAAATTAAAAAGAATATTTGAAAAAGTTAGATTTTTAGTTGACGAATACCTGCCCGACGAAGTAGCAATTGAAGCTCCTTTTTTTGGTAAGAATGTACAGTCTATGCTAAAACTAGGAAGAGCTCAAGGAGTTGCTATGGCAGCTGTACTTATGCGAGATTTACCAATTAAAGAATACGCTCCCAGAAAAATAAAACAAGCCGTTACAGGAAACGGAAACGCAAGCAAAGAACAGGTCGCAGCAATGTTAAAAACAATATTGAAATTTAGCGAAATCCCAAAATACCTCGATGCTACCGATGGCTTAGCAGCAGCTGTTTGCCACCATTACCAATCTAAAAATATAGGAAGCAATGGACAGACTTATACAAATTGGGAGTCTTTTGTAAAGAAAAACCCCAAAAGAGCAAAATAAAAGACTTCATTATTAATTAATTTGAGCTTTAACCCGAATTATTCACAAAAACAAGTAGGAAATTAAGGAATAACTATTAATTTAGTGGAAGATTATGCAAAATAAATCAATAAACATTACCTATAAATCACTTCAGCTAGAAGAGTTAAACAGCGAAGATATCGCTTTAATAAAAGCCTCTGAAGGAATTAGAGATAAAGCTTACGCTGTCTATTCTGATTTTTATGTGGGTGCTGCACTATTGCTTAATAACGGCAATATAGTTTTAGGTAACAATCAAGAAAACATTGCTTTCCCATCGTCTCTTTGTGCCGAAAGGGTAGCTATTTTTTATTGTAAAGCAAACTATCCTGATTCCAAAATTCGTAAAATAGCAATTACAGCCAAATCGATAAAAGAAGCTTACAATGAAGTGGTTACACCATGTGGGTCGTGTCGTCAAGTAATTAGCGAATACGAACGAAACCAAGAAAGTCCTATTCAAATAATACTGAAAGGCGAAAATGAGGTTTTAATTTTTGAATCTATAAATGATTTATTGCCCTTATCTTTCGAAACTATTGTTTTAGGAAACAAGAAGTAACTTTGTTGTTATGTAAATTTAACGCTGAAATGGTATAAGTCTTGAAAAAAGAATTGATATTCCATTATTTTACTTATTTTTGATTCTAAACTAAAACTATTATGAGACTTAAAACACTAATTACACTAACGATATTCGCTTCTATATTCACTATTTCTTGCGGGTCGAATGCTACTGAAACAGACTTAAAAAAAGCAGAAGAATCGGCAAAAGAACTTGAAAGTATTGATTATGACAACATAACAATGCCTGACGTAGAAGAAGATTCTACTTCTGAAAGCGAAGAAGAATTTGATGCAGATGCAATGTTAGACTAATTTTCAATAAAAGTAACATTTACTCAATCGTACTTTATTTGCGTTAGAGATGGTAGTGGTAGCTTTTTGTTTTTAACAAACTAGTAAAACTTAGCTAAAAAGAGCGATTTTATGAGCTCCTTTTTGGCTTAGTGTACTGTTGTTAAAATCAAAAACTACAAACGGACAGCTCGTTTAAACGCCCTTGTAAAAAAATCTATTTCGAAATAATCAGAACAAACTTATCCTTATTTTTAGTGATTCGTTTTAAGTATTCATGCCCATGAGAGATTCTATAACCTATAAGAAAAAACAGGCTTTTGTAATAGAAGATGTAAAAGAATGGCCGATTTATAAAGTCAGTCAAGATAAAGAAAATTACCTTAAAGAGATAATAGATAAAACGAAAAAGGAAACTTTAGAACGTTTGAAAGGAGATGACAAACTACTAGATGAAGTAAAAAAAATTCGTTATCAAGAAATAATTCGTTTAACTAAAAATCCTTGGCAATCGGACAACCCAAGCGAATTACAATTTTGGAAAAAGAAAAAAAAAGAAATAATAGAAACATCTGAAATAGAGGATAAAGAAGAAAGAGAAAAAGAAATTGAGAAGCATTTAGATGAAATAATGAATCTATATGCGAATGAAATTGTAGCCAATTTTGACCCTGCTAAATTTAAGTTAGCAACACGAATATTGCCTTTTGTGTTTTCTCGATTGCTCAATGCATTTCCAGGCAAACTTTATCGCTTGTTTACTCCTGCTCAATCGTTTCATGAGAAATTACAACTTAATGGAGAAATAGAACAAATAAGAACGTTAGCTACTCAAGGAACGCTGGTATTTGTTCCTACACATTTTAGTAATTTAGACTCTCCTGCCGTAGGTATAGCAATGACGGGGATTGGTATTCCTGCATTGACTTATGGAGCTGGAATTAACCTTTTTACCATAAAATTATTGTCAAATATGATGAATAATTTAGGGTCTTATAAAGTAGATAGAAGAAGACGAAATGCTGTTTACCTCGATTTACTTAAAAATTATTCTACCGTAGGTTTGACACGAGGAGTACACAGTTTATTTTTTCCAGGAGGAACAAGGTCGAGGTCGGGACAAATAGAAGAAAGTCTTAAGCTAGGATTATTGGGAACAGTAGTAGAAGCACAACAAATAAACTTAAAGAACAAATCGGATAAAAAAATTTTTGTTGTTCCTGTTGTTTTAAATTATCACTTTGTAATGGAGGCTTCAAAACTGATTACCGATTATTTGAAAGCAGCTGGTAAAGAGCAATATTTAAACAAAGATGAGTTTAAAAACTCATTTAAAACTATAAAATTTATTTATAAATTTTTTACTGCATCTCCAAAAATGGTCGTCTCATTTGGACAGCCGATGGATGTTTTGGGCAATAAAGTAAACGAACACGGAGAGAGCATAAATAACCTAGGAATGAAAGTAAAGGTAGAAGATTATTTTATTACCAATGGTGTCTTAAACAACAACAAACAACGCAACAGGGTTTACACTGAACGACTCGCCAATAGAATATTAACTGCTTTTAAAGAAAACAACATTGTATTTACTAGCCACGTTGTTTCATTTGTAGCATTTGAAATCATACAAAAAAGACATCAACAATTAAATATTTATGAATTGATGCGCTTGCCAAAAGAAGAGTTAGAAATTGGTTATTCAGAATTTGAAAAAGGAGTAAAAAAAATGAAAGCTGCTTTATTGAAATTAAAGCAGAAAAAGAAACTTAAATTATCAAACGAAATTTACGAAGACATTCATTTTATTATTAATAATGGATTAAAATTTTTAGGTAGCTATCACCCACAACCCATTTTAAAAAAGACAAAAAAGAACACCATAATTATCACAGACTTAAAACTATTGTACTTTTACCACAATAGAACCAATGGATACGATTTATCTTCTAAAATTGATTAACATTAAACTACAAATATGAAAACAATAGGCGTAATAGGAGCTGGAAGTTTTGGAACAGCCGTAGCTAATTTATTGGCAGAAAATAACAATGTGATTTTATTTGCAAGAAATTCAACGGTTGTAGAAAATATAAATGTTAAAAGAGTTCATAAAAAGCAAGAGATAAATACAAGAATAGAAGCGACTGACAACCCTCAATATTTAACCGACAATTGTGAATTAATATTCCCTATTGTACCGTCAAGTAGTTTTAAAAGTATGCTACAAGATTTTAAAAATTTACTTACACCTCGCCATATATTGATACACGGAACAAAAGGTTTGCATGTCAATAAAAAAATAACAAAAGATTTAAAACTAGACGTTAGAGACGTATCGACTATGTCTAGTCTAATTTTACAAGAAACAAGCGTAGTGCGAGTCGGATGTTTGGCAGGTCCTAATTTAGCAACTGAAATTGCAGAAAAACAAATTGCAGCAGCGGTGGTTGCAAGTCGGTATGACGAAGTTATAGAACTTGGAAAAAGAGCATTGTCGAGTAAGCGTTTTAAAGTTTATGGTAGTAATGAAATAATAGGTATTGAATTAGCAGGAATATTAAAAAACTATGTAGCCATTGCTTCGGGAATGACTTCTGGTTTGGGATATGGCGACAATGCCCGTTCGTTTTTAGTAACCCGAGGAATGACCGAAATGATTTATATCGCAAAATCATTTGGATTTACTCCAGAACCATTTTTAGGAATAGCTGGAATAGGAGATTTAATGGCTACTTGCAACAGTAAATTAAGTCGAAATTTTAGAGTAGGATATTACCTCAGTCAAGGCAAAAAACTAGACGAAATTATAGAAGAAATTGGAGAAGTTGCTGAAGGTGTTAAAACATTACAACTAATAAAAGCATTGAGTTCTTACGGTTTTAAAGCGCCAATTGCAAGTGTATTGTACCGTGTAATATTTGAAGGATTAGAAATGCAAAAAGGCATAAATTCATTAATGAATTTTACGGTTGAAGCAGACGTGGATTTCTTAAACAGCTAAATGGAAAATAAGCTAAAATATGACGTTTGCATAGTTGGAAGCGGTGCTGGAGCGGGACCAATAGCCTTTGAACTGAGTAAAGCAGGTTTTAAGGTTGTTGTATTGGAAAAAGGTCCTTGGTTTAAAACAAAAGACTTGTCAAAAGATGAAATTGTAGCAACGAGAAGAAGTGTATTTACTCCCAATACTAAAGATGAGTTTCATGTTTTGGAAAGAGGAAGTAAAGACAAAGGTTGGAAATCAAAATCAACTCATGCTTCTGGATATGATTTTTGGAATGGGAACATGGTTGGAGGCTCATCTAACCTAATGAGTGCCTATTTTCATAGAATGAAGCCCCAAGATTTTAAATTAAAAACAGTTTATGGAAACATTGAAGGTGGAAACATTGAAGATTGGCCGATTTCCTACCAAGAATTAGAACCTTACTATACTAAAGTTGAACAAATTATAGGTGTTTCGGGAAAAGTAGTCAACCATAAAAATTTAGAACCTCGCTCTACAACTGATTTTCCTTACCCTCCCCTAAAAGAAAATATTGTATCGACGTGGATAGACAATGCCGCAAAAAAACTAAATATAGAAACATTTCCAACCCCTAGAGGTATTTTGTCGGAACAAAAAAATGAAAGAAAAGCTTGTTTTTATTCCAACTATTGTGGAAGTTATGGTTGCAGTTCCGATGCTAAAGGAAGTTCGAGAGTGTCACTTTTAAACGAGGCAATCAAAACAGGAAACTGCACTATACTACCCTATTCCAAAGTTTTTTTATTGGAAGAAAACAATAAAAGCATAGAAAAAGTTCATTACTACACCAGAAATAACGAAAAGAAATCGGTAGCAGCTAAAATTACAGTAGTCGCTGCCCAAGCTATAGAAACTGCTCGATTATTGTTGATGAGTAAAAGCAAAAACTTTCCAAATGGAATAGCTAACAACAATGGGCAAGTGGGTAAAAATTTAATTTTTTCGGCAGGAGGAACAGGGTCGGGATTGTTTTCCTTTGATAAACTAAGTCATCGAGAAATAAAAGAATTGACCACCCCTGGCTTATGGGTAAACAGAGCGATACAAGAATGGTATGAAATAAATGATACTCAATTTAAGCAGCCACTAAAAGGAGGTACGGTAGATTTTGTATTTGAACATGCCAATGGAATTACAAAAGCATTTAATCAAAAATACGCCAACAATGGAGATTTAATTTACGGAAGTGCATTAAAAGAAAAATTAAAAAATTACTTTACTCAGCAAAAAAAACTCAAATTTGAAATATTTGTAGATTGGACACCAACAGACGATTGTTTTGTATCGCTAGACG
Source organism: uncultured Flavobacteriales bacterium (assembly GCA_947311095.1). Taxonomy (GTDB): domain Bacteria; phylum Bacteroidota; class Bacteroidia; order Flavobacteriales_D; family Parvicellaceae; genus S010-51. The sequence goes on along the minus strand of CAMZKF010000219.1, from coordinate 5,595 downwards.
ATAAACACACCGATAAATGGGGCAATCCAGTCGCAAAAGTGAGGTTAGGATATAACACACATGATGTGAAAATAGGCAAATATATAGCCGAGAAAACAGAAGTTATTTTTAAAGAAATGGGAGCTACAGAAATACGAAGTAACATTACAGGAAATCCACCTTCTAACTTACAAGCAGGAGGATGCCGTTTTGGAAACAACCCAAAAACATCTGTACTAGACAAAAACTGTAAAACACACGAAATAAAAAACCTCTATATTGCCGATGGTAGCTTTATGCCAACAGGAGGAAGTACAACTTTTACTTTTACAATATACGCCAATTCATTTAGGGTTGCCGATATTATAAAAAAAGAATTAAATAGTAAATACGATATTTAATCAATTAACCTGACCTTCTCGTTAGAAAACATTACTTTTGTATAGCAACAGTATTATAACATTATGAAAAAAGCAATAATTACAGGTGTAACAGGACAAGATGGAGCATATTTAGCTGAGTTTTTACTCAAAAAAGGATATGAAGTTCATGGAGTTAAAAGAAGAGCTTCTTCATTTAATACAGCTAGGATAGATCACCTATATCAAGATTTACACGAAGATAACGTTCATTTCTTTTTACATTATGGCGACTTAACAGACGCTACAAATTTAATTCGAATAATTCAAGAAGTTCAGCCCGATGAAATTTACAATTTAGCCGCTCAATCGCACGTACAAGTTTCATTTGAAGTTCCAGAATATACAGCAGATTCAGATGCTTTAGGAACGTTAAGAATTTTAGAAGCTATACGAATACTAGGCTTAACTAAAAAAACAAAGTTTTATCAAGCATCAACTTCCGAATTGTATGGAAAAGTACAAGAAGTTCCTCAATCTGAAACTACGCCATTTTACCCTAGAAGTCCTTATGCTGTTGCAAAATTATATGGTTTTTGGATTGTAAAAAATTACAGAGAAGCTTATGGAATGTATGCTTGTAATGGTATTTTATTCAACCACGAAAGCCCCATTAGAGGAGAAACATTTGTTACCCGAAAAATAACCAGAGCAGTTTCTAAAATTTCTTTAGGAATGCAAAAAAAATTGTTTTTAGGAAATTTGGACGCTCAAAGAGATTGGGGACACGCCAAAGACTATATAGAAGGAATGTGGCTAATGCTTCAACAAGAAAAAGCAGATGATTTTGTACTTGCAACAGGCGAAACAAACACCGTACGTCACTTTGTAAACTTAGCCTTTGGCAATGTAGATATAGAAATAGAATGGAAAGGAAAAGGAGTTGAAGAAAAAGGATACAACGTCAAAACAGGAGAAATTTTAGTTGAAGTTGACCCAAAATATTTTAGACCAACAGAAGTAGAATTACTAATTGGAGATCCTACAAAAGCAAAAACAAAATTAGGCTGGAAACACAAATATAAATTAGCTGATTTGGTAAAAGAAATGATAAATTCTGATTTGAAAATCTTTAAACGAGAACTATTTTTAAAAGAACAAGGGCTATAACGACACGCTAACTATTTACTTTTTTAAAACCGAAAAAATGAACAACAACGACGTACTAAGAAAAATAAGATATACTTTTGATTACAACGATGATAAGATGGTTTCTATTTTTAAATTAGCCGATGTAGAAGTAGATAGAACCCAAATTACAAAATGGTTAAAAAGAGATGAAGACGAAGAGTTTGAAGGCATCTACGACAAACAATTGGCTACTTTTCTAAATGGTTTTATAAACTTAAAGAGAGGAAAAAAAGAAGGAGAACAGCCAAAACCAGAAAAAACATTAAACAACAACTTAATTTTAAGAAAACTAAAAATTGCATTAAATTTAAAAGACACCGACATATTAGACTTATTGAACCTTGCTGATTTTAGGTTAGGAAAAGCAGAATTAAGTGCTTTTTTTAGAAAACCTGACCACAAACATTTTAGGTTGTGTAAAGATCAAGTCCTCCGAAATTTTTTGCACGGAATGCAAATTAAATATAAAAAATAACTCTAAATTAGATTTTTTAAAGACCTCACTAACAATCAATTTATTATGAAAAACATATTAAAGTCACTACTATTATTTACTATTCTTATAGGTGCTCAAAATTTTTACAGTCAATTAAACCTTGAAGATTTTGTAGGAAAAAAATACAAAAAATTACTAAAAGTAGCAAATAAAGACTCTTCGTTTGTAAACTGTCGCTTACTAACCGCCAACCCCAATAAAGTTACAGGTGTTGAACTGTTTTTTAAAAACAACATTCATTACGCCGTAAACTTCACAAAATCAAAACTAGACGACAGCTATGATTGTGAATCTGGAGCAATTAAACGAATGGAAATTTACGTCATTCATTACTACAAAGACGATGTTTATCAAAATGGATTTTGCAATTGTTCGGACTCTGAAAAAGCGAGAATGATAACACCAGTAATAAAAAAAGTAGAACTTGAGCAAAACTAAAAAACCGACCAAAGAAACAGGAAATAAAGGGGAAGAAATAGCAGTAAATTTTCTCAAAAGCAAAGGGTATAACATTCTTGATCGAAATTGGAGGTCTGGAAAACTAGAGATTGATATTGTAGCTAAATCTACAGATTTTGTCGTCTTTATTGAAGTTAAAACACGAGCCAGAAAAGATTTTGAACACCCTAAAGATTTATTTACAATCGGTCAACAAAAAAGAATTATAAATGCTTCTCATGACTATATTTTAATCAATGACATAGAACTAGAAGCTCGATTCGATTTAATTATTATTGTGCTAGACAACCCCAATTCCGAACACATTGAACACATAGAAGAAGCATTTTATCCAACGCTATAATGTGCTAAAAAAAACAGTTAATTTATAACCATCATTTTACTAATCTTAGACGAAGTTCCATTTCCTGAAATGTAATAATAGTAAACCCCAGAAGAAAGCTTATTGGTTTCAATTATAAGTTTTCCTTTCCGCATTGCAATGTTTTGTTTTTCAATAATTTTACCTACTTGATTAATAATCACAAATTGATAATTATTGTGACTGTTATTTTCTATTTGATAATAAATAGTTGTATTACCTTGCGAAGGATTTGGAATATTTTGCCCTACAAAAATTCCATTCTCAAAGTTTTCTTTAATTTCATTCGTTCCATGTATTACATTAATCTTAAAATCATCGAAATAAAAACCATCTTCCGTCACTCCCATATCGGAAACTAACTTAAATCTAGTTTTAATTGTTTGTCCTATGTAATTACTCAAATCTATTTCTTCTTTTACCCAAGCATTTTGTTCTCCGTCATATAATGGTTCGTTTTCTATTTGGTCGCTCACACCTGCATTCGTATATTTTCCACATTGAGAAACCCAAGAATTTCCTCCATCGGTAGAAACTTGAAAAAGCACATAATCATAATTATTCTCAATGTTCCAACGTGCATAAAAAGAAACATTGGCAGCAACAACATTAGTCAATGCAACCGTGTTGTTTAGTTCAATAACAGTGTTTGAATTATTTGAATAATCTCCATTAGGAGAATCGGTAATAGAAGTAGAAGGAGAATAAGAATAACTATTTGTAGTTCCCCACGTACTAGAATTCCAATTATTCAAATCGTTTCCTCCATCGCTTAAAACAGGTTGAAACGAACCAAAAATTTTGTTTACTGTATCCCTTCTATTGTACAACCCATTATTTGTAATTATTTCATACACAATAGATTCTCCATCAGCTATTGCAGAATTTAAAACATAAGATATAGAATCTAAATCTGTTTGTAACAACGCCATTCCATTATGTGTATTTGCATTTCCTACTGAAATTATATTAGCAGAAATAGGATGAATACTTACTGTAAAATTACCAGGATTGTCAAACCCCAACCTTTTAATCTCATATTTAAAATGACCATTAACGGTTAAAATATTCAAATCTTCTTTATCCTCTACTGCCGCATAATTGGTAATTATATTAGCTGCTGTTAAATTATGATAAACCATATCGTTACACAAACCTATTATATTCGATTGCATCGGCCAAAAACTACTTCCAACTTCTGGAGTCATCGAAAATATTTTACTGTGCGTACTTGTTTCTCCGTACATCCAATCGTCAGAATCTCCAGCTGCGGGATATAAAGAAGAAGAAATTTCATTGGTATAACCATTTTTTGAAACCATTAAGCTTGATATAGCTTCAAAAGTAGCATTGTCAGGAGTTGGTTGATTGTTAGCATATCCAAAAGGAAAAAGAAGCAAGTTACTATAAGTATGGCTATTCAAAGCCATTTTAAAATCATGCTGTTCGCAAAACCATTTCATAGCCTGAGTTTCTACTTCAGAAAAAGCATTTAACCCCTTATAAACATCACTATCGGTTGCTGCACTCGTACCTGCACCACCCCAAAAGTGTCCATAATTTCTATTTAAATCTACCCCAAAATTCCCATCTAAATTATCTCTTCTATTCTTGCGCCACATTCCTCCTCCATTCGAAGCTATTGTTTCATTGTAAATATACCCATCAGGATTAACACACGGAACAAAATAAAGTTCGGTATTGTTCACAATTGCTTGTACTTCTGGATTATTATTATAATTTTCTAACAAATACCACATATAAAAAATAACCTGTTGCAACGATCCTGGTTCTCGTGCATGATGTAGCGCAGTATATAGCATTTCTGGTTCGTTCTCATTACTCGTTGGATTATCCGAAATTTTCACCCAATAAATAGGTCGTCCCTCTACAGTTACATAATTAGAAATGCTTTGTTTTACAGTTATTATATTAGGATAAAGTGTAGCCATATCATCTAATTCTTGCAACATTTCACTATAAGTTAAAAAACCTCCCATCGAACCATTATTATAATTTACAGGTACAGGATAAGTAGTCGATGAATTAGCAGTACACGTTATATTCTTATTCCCAACCTGCTTTGTTTCATTTCTATTGCGATAAAATTCTTGCACATCATTAATCAAAATTTCTGTTTTCAATCCCAAAGCCTTAGCTATATTCAATTCATGGTCCGAAAAATCAGACTCAATAAAAACACCTTTTTTAGTCTTACCATGATCTAATGGCACCCCTTGATTGGCAAGTAACATTAAATCTTTAGTATTGTTATAATAAATTCTAGCTCTGTGATACTTTCCTTGCCCAAAAGCAAGCATTACAATTAAAATTAAAATTAGGGTTGAAAATATTTTAGTCATTTTACAAATTTTATAGATAAGTCTATTTTTGCTATACGCTCCGAACATTTAAAATAGATTAATACGCTAAATATACTCAAAATAAATAACTTTTTATTTCTGATTTCTAAAAAGCTTCCAACATCATAATTTAATACGCTAATTATCAAAGTGTTAATTACATTTTTTTTATAATCTTGAGCCTTATAATTCATTACCAAAGGACGAAGAAGCAATAAAATCAGAAAATCCAATAAATTACTAAAAAAAACGTTAATAAGGTATCGGTCTTTTTTTTTAGGGCGTTTAAAACGAGCTGTCCGTTTGTAGTTTTTGTTTTTAACACAAGTACACTAAGCCCAAAAGGAGCTCATAAAATCGCTCTTTTTAGCTAAGTTTTACTAGTTT
>CAMZKF010000218.1 GCA_947311095.1 uncultured Flavobacteriales bacterium | reverse complement strand
CACACATGTCGTAGCTTCCGTTATCTGTTGTAACCCCAACAACTAATTTCGAGGCCATAAATGCAGCTTGATTTGGAGCTGTTAAATCATATTGATATAAATTTTGAGAAGGTAAATTAGACACATATAGCACACTATTATTAGGTGAAAATTCAGATGAATAACTACCTTGAGTATCTGAAAATTTTAACGTTAATAATCCTGTAGCATTATCAAAATCAAAAACTTGTGTTCCTTGATTATTAGAATTATAGCAAACAATTTTACTATTAGGAGATACTTTTATGCTTCCCCAAGTCGGAGAAGATACTAATCCTTGATTCGAAGTTACAGGTGTTGTTGAAACTCCTGTGTTAGTAACTTGATACACATTAAATCTATTATTACCCACTTCTTTCCCTATTATCCAAAAATCACATCCATTGGCATGTTTCGCCACATTCGCCCCCTCTATCGTTGTTGTTCCAAACAACAATATATTTTTATTACTTGCTACAACATCTCCAAGCCCTCCGTTCAACGTCATATCTACTTCTGTAAATCGTACTCCATTTGGACCGCTAACATAATCTATCGTTACAATAAAATAACCATCATATCGTTTCAAACCATAGTTATACGTACCTGGTTTTGGACAAATAACAGCTGACTGTGTCGAACTAGAGCTCCCCAATAGACCTGTTCCATTTGGCATTACATTATGATTGGCATCCCATACTTTTTGTCCGTTGGTGTAGAAAGTCAACACTCCGTCTTTTCCACTTACCGAAGCACACCCCTCACCTGTTGTTAAGTGCCCATTGTTTAAAACTGTTGGAGGATCTGTTGAAAAACTTAACCCTGCATAATTCCCAAAATACCAATTGTTTCCTTCTCCTTGAGCTAGAACTAAAGAACTAAAAAATAAACTAATGACTACTATTGAAATATATTTCATGAAAAATTATTTAAAGTTAACAATTATAAAACTAACGAAACAACATTAAAATGGTTGCTACATTTTAGATAAAAAGTTTATATAATTGCTCAAATTTAGTTTAATTATTCATGAAACACAAATCGTTTTAATCCATTTTAAAGCTTCATCATAACTTTTAAAAAAAGAAGCGGGAATTGCTGAATCTATTTTTGAATTGTAATATTTTGAATTAAGCTTTTGCGCCAATGATTTAACAATTAATGCTACTGCTAGCGTGTATTCTTTTTTGTATTTAATTTCGTTTGTGTAATCAAATGCTTCGGAAGATTCAAATGTACTTGAGGGTATTTCTATAATTAATTTAATTTTTCCATTTTTTTTCACATACTCTTCTAAATAGGTAAAATTCTCAACTAAATGATTTTTAGTAACTTCTATTTCTTCATAATACCGAAAATAAATAACTCCTTTTTCAACTTCATAAATCACTCCAGATGTAGTTTTTTGTGAACGCATACTGTTTTTTTACAACTAAGATATGTAAATAAACTAACATATAATCACAAAAATCGAACATTAATAACCTTTAAACTACATAAATCACAAACAACTTATAAAAACACCTATTCAAACAAGTAACTAATCAACTCAAAACCAAGAAGTTATCGCTTCAAGCCTTTCCTCCAATAAAAACTTAAAAACATATATTAAATATCGACACTTACAGCAATCAGAATTTTAAAATTCCTTAGAAAGAATCTTTTGACACAATGCAGATATCACCTAAATATCAACCTGTCCAAAGTATTTTTACGAGCCTAGAACCCCATTTCCTGCAAAGACCCCTTTTTTATAAATGTCGATATGTTCTAACAAACCAAACTCATCATAAAGGTAGTGTTTACCATTGTATAATCTTCCGTTTTTAAACTCTCCTTCCATTAATATATTTTTGTCGCTATCGTATGTGATATGATGTCCATCAACGATATCTTTTCCTACCTTACCTCCCTGAGCTTCATTTTCTACCCCGCTCGCTTTAGGACCTTTAATTTCCTTTTTAGGTGTTTTAGGAACATAAGCAGGGTTTACTCGCTCAAATTTCTCTTCACTAGTTACTGTTCCTCCTGTAAAATCTTTTTTAATTTTTACATCTCCATTTTCAAAATACCAAGTAGCTTCTCCTTCTTCTACTCCATTCACTGTCGAAAATTCAAGTTCTTTTTGTCCATTTTCATAAAAATATTCAACTTTACCTGTTGATTTCCCTTCTTCTGAAAATTCTTTTTTCTTCATCAACTGACCATTCTCATAATACATTTCATAAGTTCCATTTTGTTTCCCATTTCCCCACGAACTTTTTTCTTCAATGTTTCCATTCTTAAAGTAAGTAACATATTCTCCACTTGGACGCCCTCTCACATAGGTTATTTCACTTCTAAGTTTCCCTGACTCCCAATACTTTTTCCAAAGCCCTGTCTTTCTACTTCTAACAAATTCTCCCTCTTCAACCTTAGCGTCTGGAGCAAATCCTTTTTCTTTACTCATACTACCAGTAATAATCCAATAGCCTGTTTTCTTACCATTCTCATCGAGTTGATTTATGTCTTGAGGACTAATTGCTAAAAAAGAATTTACAAAAGCTACAAGAACAATCGAAATTATTATTTTTATATTTTTACTCATAATTTTCTGTTTTACTACTTACAAAGAAAGTAAAATTAATTTAATAGAATACTATTTATTGACGAACGCTCTGTATTAATTGATGAATTTCTCAAAAAAAGATTCTTTTTTTATTTATATGCACGGTAAAAAAACTTAATTATCAATATTTCAATTAACAAAAAGAGTAATGCTCCAATCAAAAACAACCTCCATAACTCTTTATCTTTTAGAATAGTCTCTATCCTTTTATTTCCTTCGCTACTATTAACTGTTAGGATTGAAAAATAACTTTCAAAACCTAACTTATCAATTCGACTTCTAATTTCATTTCCCGAGTAAAAAGTTGTCACCGACTCTACTCTATCATAATTGTAACTTAATGGCTTTAATATTTTATTTTGATAATAAAGTGCGTATTGACCAGCTATAACAATATTATTATGTAAAGCTAAACTTACAGTTGAGTTACTCTTTATTATTTCCGGTATAAAAGCCAAATCTCCTGTATTACTTTTAATTTCTAAATCTCCTGAAAAATAACTATTTTGATTTAATGATATCCTTTCATTTTTCCCTATAGTATAATACAAAGGAGACAGAAATTGACTGTTTTCTGCTATCTTTAATAAAACCGGAACAAATAAGGCATGTTGACTAAAAGAAGACTCTTTTAAAGAACTTGCTAAAAAATAAAAAGATCCATCACCTACTTTTGAAACGGTTAAATATGGAATTTCATTTTCCAAGGTTAATATATATTCCGTCCTCGATTGCGTTCTATAACTTACAGGAAAGTAAGATTTTGTAGTTGGCAAATCTATATTGGTTGGTATTTTATCAAAAACATTATTAAAAATATAATGCGTCTTATTTATTTCCCCTACTCTAACTTCATCTTGCACAGCGGGGTTAAACTCAGCATTCACAATCTCGGAGAAAAAGTTTTTAAAACTATTCAATTCTATTTCTTTATTGGGAATTAACAATACATTACCTCCTTTAACTAAATAGTTCTTTAATTCATTTTTAAGACCACTTGAAACATCAGCAATATCGTCGAGTATCAATAACGGAAAATAATTTAACGTTGAATAATCTACCGATGAAAAGTTTTTAATTGTAACATTGTAATTATCATTGTGACTATAAACAGCTAATACCCCTGT
>CAMZKF010000217.1 GCA_947311095.1 uncultured Flavobacteriales bacterium | reverse complement strand
TTTTCCGTCTTGGGGAAACAAGCGGATAAGCATTAAATCTATCTGGTTTGAGTGTACTGTAGTTTTTTAATTAATATCATTAACTCAAAATAAAGAGGAGTATTGCCCCTTGTTTTTAAATAAAAGTCAAAAAAAATGAAATCAAGTTTGTATAATTGAAAAAAAAGCGTACTTTTGCAGACCTATTTTATATGAAGTAGGATAAAAATTAAAAGATATTAAACGTGAATACATTAAGTTACAAAACAATATCAGCTAACAAAGAAACAGTAAATAAAGAGTGGTTGTTGGTTGATGCAGAAGGACAAACTTTAGGTCGTTTGGCAAGTAAAGTTGCTAAATTGATTAGAGGAAAGCACAAAGTAAACTATACTCCACATGTTGATTGTGGTGATAACGTAATTGTGATTAATGCAGAGAAAGTGGTTTTGACTGGAAAAAAATGGTCAGATAAATCATATATCCGCCACACAGGTTATCCTGGAGGACAGAGAGAATTGTCAGCGGGAGAGATTTTAGAAAAGCATCCAGAGAGACTTGTGGAGTATGCTGTAAAAGGTATGCTTCCTAAAAACAAGTTAGGGAGTGTGTTATTCAGAAATTTACATGTGAATGTTGGAGGAGCTCACAAAAATGAAGCGCAAAAACCCAAAACAATCGAATTAGATTCAATTAAATAATAATATGAGCGTAATAAACACAATAGGAAGACGTAAGTCTTCTGTAGCTAGAATTTATGTTTCAGAAGGAACAGGTCAAGTTACAGTAAACAAAAAAGATTTTAAAGTTTATTTTCCAACAGGAGTTTTACAATATAAAATTAATCAACCATTTGCCTTGACAGATACAGAAGGTAAGTATGATGTAAAAGTAAATGTAAAAGGAGGGGGAGTAAATGGTCAAGTAGAAGCAGTTCGTTTGGCAATTGCAAGAGCTTTAGTTGAAATAGATCCAGAAAACAAACCAAAGTTGAAAGCTGAAAGTTTGATGACTAGAGATCCAAGAATGGTAGAACGTAAGAAACCAGGTCAGCCGAAAGCAAGAAAGAAATTTCAATTTAGTAAACGTTAATATCAATATTATCTTAAATAAAGCTCTCTTTTATAGGAGGGCTTGTTTAGTATCTAAGCATTTCAGATCGGTAAAATCGCTACTGAAATTGCTGCTGAGACAACAATTTAGATCTAACGTTATTATTATAATAACTCAGTAAAAAGAAAGTAAACAAGAATGGAAAAATTAAAGTTCGATGAAATGTTAGATGCGGGAGTGCATTTTGGACATTTAAAAAGAAAGTGGAATCCAGGTATGGCTCCTTACGTATTTGATGAACGTAAAGGAATTCATATTATAGATTTGAATAAAACAGTTGTTAAAGCTGAAGAAGCTGCAGCTGCAATGAAACAAATAGCAAAGTCTGGAAGAAAGATTTTATTTGTAGCAACAAAAAAACAAGCTCAATCTATTGTAGCTGAAAAAGTTGGAGAGACAAACATGCCTTTTATTACCGAAAGATGGCCTGGAGGAATGTTAACTAACTTCAAAACAACAAGAAAGACAATTCGTAAGATGACTTCTATTGAGAAAATGATGCAAGATGGTACTGCAAATCATTTGTCAAAAAGAGAAAGATTACAAAGAACAAGACAAAAAGATAAATTGGCAAAAGTATTTGGAGCCGTATCTGATATGAGTCGTTTACCCGCAGCTTTATTTGTTGTTGATGTAAAAAAAGAAGAAATTGCTGTTTTAGAAGCTAGAAAATTAGGAATTCCAGTTTTCGCTATGGTTGATACCAATTCAGATCCAAAATTGATTGATTTTGTTATTCCAGCAAATGATGACGCTTCTAAATCTATTGATTTAATAGTTAGTTATGTATGTAACGCTGTTAAAGAAGGTTTAGCTGAAAGAAAAGCAGGTAAGTTGAAAGCTGCTGAAGAAAAAAACGCAAAGAAAGAAGAAAAAGTGGAAGTTAAAGCTGAAGCTAAGGCTGAAGAAACTGCAAAAAAATAATTAATTCTATAAAAATTTATATACATGGCAATTACAGCTAAAGAAGTAAATGAACTAAGAAAAAAAACCGGAGCAGGAATGATGGACTGCAAAAAAGCTTTGGTTGAAGCTGACGGTAATATGGAAAACGCAATTGATATTTTGCGTAAAAAAGGTCAAAAAATAGCAGCAAAAAGAGGAGATAGAGATGCTAGTGAAGGTTTGGTTATTGCTAAAACTAATGCAGATAAATCGAAAGGAATTGTGGTTACATTAAATTGCGAAACTGATTTTGTTGCTAAAAATGCTGATTTTGTTGATTTTGCTAATAAAATAGCTGACATAGCTATTGAAACAGGAGTTTCAACTGCTGAAGAATTATTGACAAAAGATTTTGACGGAAAATTAACTGTTGGAGATAAAATAGTTGAACAAACTGGTGTTATCGGAGAAAAATTAGAAGTTAAAACATTAGAGGTTGTTGAAGCAGTTAGTGTTGTTGCTTATAATCATCCTGGTAATCAAATTGCAACAATTGTTGGTTTAACAAAAGACGCTGAAGAAGAAGGAAAACAAGTAGCAATGCAAGTTGCAGCTATGGCTCCTATTGCTTTAGATGAATCTGAAGTTTCTCAAGAAACAATTGATAGAGAGTTAAAAGTTGGAGAGGAATTAGCTATTCAAGAAGGAAAACCTGCTGAAATGGAAGCTAAAATTGCTCAAGGGAGATTGAAAAAATTCTTTAAAGAAACTACTTTATTAAATCAAGCGTTTGTTAGAGATAACAAAAAATCAGTAAAACAATTTTTACAAGATGTAGATAAAGATTTGACTGTTACAGCTTTTAAGCGAGTATCATTATCTAATTAATATTTATTATTATTGAAAGAGAGCTTTTTAGCTCTCTTTTTTTGCCTAAAAAATTAAAATACGTTATACCAAGATGAAATACAAAAGAATTTTACTAAAATTAAGTGGAGAAGCTTTAATGGGAACTAAACAGTTTGGAATCGATAATAATCGTTTGGTTGAATACGCTAAACAAATTAAAGAAATTTCGGATTTAGGAGTTGAAGTAGCGATTGTTATTGGAGGAGGGAATATTTTTAGAGGTGTTCAGGCTGAAGAAGGAGGAATGGAAAGAACACAGGGAGACTATATGGGAATGTTAGCTACTATGATAAATAGTATGGCTTTGCAGTCTGCATTAGAAGTTCAAGGAGTTCACACCAGGTTGCAATCGGCTATAAAAATGGAAGCTATTGCCGAACCATTTATCAAAAGAAAAGCAGTAAGACATTTAGAAAAAGGGAGGGTTGTTATCTTTGGTTCAGGAACAGGAAGTCCTTTTTTTACAACCGATTCAGCAGCTTCTTTAAGGGCAATAGAAATAGATGCTAATGTTATTTTAAAAGGAACTAGAGTTGATGGTATTTATACCGAAGATCCAGAAAAAAATCCAGATGCTAAGAAGTATAAAAATTTAACTTTTGATGAGGCTTATTCTAAAGATTTAAAAGTAATGGACATGACAGCTTTTACACTTTGTAAAGAAAATAATGTACCAGTAATCGTGTTTGATATGAATACTCCAGGTAATTTGAAAAAAGTTGTTGCGGGTGATGAAATAGGAACATTAGTAGAAGTTTAAAAAAGTAATTATATATTTATTATATTTGTACAAATAAGAAACCTTAATTATGAATGAAGAAATAGAAATGGCGCTAGGTGAAGCTAAAGAAGGAATGGAAAGTACTTTAGAGCATCTAAGACAAGAGTTACTTAAAATTAGAGCAGGTAGAGCTACTCCTTCAATGTTGAGTAGTGTTATGGTTGATTATTATGGATCTCCAACACCTTTAGCTCAAGTAGCTAATGTTGCAACTACTGACGCTAGAACAATAACTGTTCAGCCTTGGGAAAAATCTATATTGGTTGACGTTGTTAAAGCAATTCAAAATGCAAATTTGGGGCTAAACCCTCAAAATAATGGAGAACTAATAATTATTTCAGTACCAATGCTTACAGAAGAAAGAAGAAAGGAATTGGCTAAAAGTGCTAAGTCTGTTGGAGAACATTCTAAAGTAGGAATTAGAGGCAAAAGAAAAGATGCAAATGATTTTATTAAAGCATTAAAAACAGATGGATTGAGTGAAGATCAAGCAAAATCGGCAGAAGATGCTATTCAAAAATTAACCAATAGTTATATTTCTAAAGTCGATGAAATTGTTGAAGCAAAAGAAGTTGACATTATGAAAGTATAAGCTATATTTCGATAACGAACCAGTCTTAAATACTAAAAGCATAACAAGTTTAAATGTTAATTTTTAAATTCGTTATGCTTTTTTTCTTTAAATAGAAATCACTCATATAGAAATTATAATTTTATTTAGGTTGTTGCATGGTTACACAATGTATCATGCCTCCATTTTTATAAATATTTCTTGAATCTATTCCAATAATTTTTCTTTTAGGATATAGATTTTGTAATATCTTAAGGGCAATTTGATCATTCTCATCATTATAAATTGGAACTAATACAACTGTGTTAGCAACATAATAATTACAATATGAACCTTTGTATTTAAGAGTTTCTCCGTTTGAAGTTGTTACATTTTTTTTTGTTAATGGTAAATAATAGAAATGGTATTTAATTCCCTGACTATTTTTAGCTGTATTAATCTTATTTATATCGAATTGTGATAATCCCCAGTAATTTAAAGCTTCCGATTTCATTGTTACAATAGTACTGTCGTTAGCAAATTTTAAAAAGCCGTCAATATGCATGTCTGTTATATCACTACCGTATTTCCCTTCTAGCCAAATAGTGTTATTTATTCCTAAATATTTTTTAAAATAACTTTCTATTTCTTTTTCCGAAATTTTAGGATTTCTACTTTTATGAACAATAGAGCTTCTAGTAGCGATTAAAGTCCCTTTTCCGTCAATTTCTATTGCTCCATTTTCCAATGTAATTTTTTCTAAATTGATTGTTTTTAAGGTTAGTTTTTGAGCTATTTGAGTCGGTATTCTATCGCATTTTTTATATTTAACATCGTATCCCCAGCCATTAAATCCCCAATCTTCTATTGCGGTAATATTATTGGAATCTTTTACAAATACAGGTCCGTTGTCCCTAATCCAAACATCGTTGGTCTTTAATATTGTAAAGTCAATGCTGTCCAACCTTATTTGTTTGTCTTTTAGTAGGGTTGTTATCCTATTTTTTTCTGTGGAATTGTAAGTTATAACATGTACTTTTTCACTTGTTATTAAGGCTTTTATCATCGATATCCATGTGTTTTCGATATCGTTCCTGTATTTTGTCCCATATTGATAATGATGAGGCCATTGTAGCCAAGTTCCTTCGTGAGGCATATTTTCGCTGACTAAAGTATAGGAAATTTCCTGCGATGAATTTATTGTTTGACAAAAACTTGAAGTAAAAATTGACAATAAATAAGTTAAAATGTAAAATCTCATAATACAAAAAAGCCTTATTTCAATTAAGAAATAAGGCTTTTGAAAAAGTTATATAAACTATGCTTTTACTTTTAATAATTCAGCCATAGCAATTCCAATTTCAGCAGGAGAATCAACAACGTGAACTCCACATTCTCTTAAAATGGCTTTTTTAGCAGCCGCCGTATCGGACTCACCTCCTACAATAGCACCCGCATGCCCCATAGTTCTACCTGCTGGTGCAGTTTCACCTGCAATAAAAGCAACTACGGGTTTAGTTCCATTTTCTTTAATCCACGCACCTGCTTCAGCTTCTAAATTACCTCCTATTTCACCTATCATTATTATTCCGTGAGTTTCTGGGTCATTCATCAACAATTCAACAGCGTCTCTAGTTGTTGTTCCAATTATTGGATCCCCTCCAATACCAATAGCAGTAGTTTGTCCCAATCCTACTTTTGTAATTTGATCAACCGCTTCATAAGTTAATGTTCCTGATTTACTTACAATTCCAATATTCCCCTCGTTAAAGATGAAACCAGGCATAATACCTACTTTGGCTTGACCTGCTGTCATTATACCTGGACAATTAGGTCCAATTAGTGTACAATCTTTATCAGATAAATAAGCTTTTACTTTTACCATATCTGCTACTGGGATTCCTTCTGTAATACATACAATAACTTTTATTCCAGCTTCTGCAGCTTCCATTATCGCATCAGATGCAAATGCAGGTGGAACAAATAATATAGATACATCAGCTCCTGCTTTTTCTACTGCTTCCGAAACAGTATTAAAAACAGGTCTGTCTAAATGTGTTTGACCTCCTTTTCCTGGTGTAACTCCACCAACTACATTTGTTCCGTACTCAATCATTTGACCAGCGTGAAAAGTTCCTTCTCCACCTGTAAAACCTTGTACAATTACTTTAGAATCTTTATTTACTAATACACTCATTATGTTTTATTTTTATTAAATTCAATAATATCTTTCCCCAAAGATAAGAATTGATAATGAAAAAAGAGCTCCGATTTAAAGTTTATGATAAAAAAGTTTTAAACTTTTTTAGTAATTATATTTAAACCGATAAGGATTTCGGTTTCTTAGAGCTAAAAAAAAGCGCTTACAAATTAAATAGTAAACGCTTTTTTCTTCAATATTTAGATTTATTTTTCGTAAACCGATGCTTTGTCAAATTTAACACATAATAAATAATAGAAACAAGCTCTATATTTATTACGATTTGATTTTCCTAATTGCTCTATTACTTCAGCAATTGCTTCATCTAATTTAGGAGAGTCTTCTAATCCTAATTTTTTAATTAAATAATTATTTTTAACCGTTGCTAATTCGGTTGCATCTGTTCCTGATACTGTTGAAGCATCTTTATTGTAAATTGAAGGCCCACATCCAATTGTTACTTTTCTAAGTAATTCTAAATCTACTGTAACACCAGCTTTTTCTTTTAATTCCTTAGCATACAATTCTATTAAATCGTCTCTTTTGCTCATAATAATTTGTTTTAAATGTATTTTAAGTCACTAATTTAAGAATAGATTTTAAATTTAGATTGTTTTTTTATTTTTATTTTCTTAAAAAATAGTTAAGAAGTATTATTTTTGTATTTACAATAAAAGTAAGTAGGTCTTTCTTTTGAAGAATGTTAAGGTAACTAGTTGATTTTCTTGTGTATAAATACGTGTGTATTCTTAACGTTATAATGTTCAATAACTACAAAAAAATAAATAAATAGAAAAATTATGTTAGAAATTGATATTTATAAAGACTTGTTTGAAAACGCAAAAGAAGGGATGCTTCTTTCTGATAGTAGAGGGAATATAAAAAGGGTAAACAAAAGTTTTGTTACGATGTTTGGTTACAATTCCGAAGAAGAACTAATCGGAAAACCTCTAGAAATAGTTATACCTAAAAAATATAAAAGCAAACATAAAACATATAAAGAAGACTATCTAAAATCTCCAATTAATAGAAATTTAGCAGAAAGTAAAGATATTTTTGGATTAAGAAAAGATGAAAGTATTTTTCCTGTTGAAATTTCATTAAGCCACTTAAAAGATCATAATAACGAAACATTAGTTTTAGCTTTTGTTATTGATATAACCGAAAGAAAAAAAAGTGAACAAATAATTATAGATTTAAATGCTCAACTGGAAGAAAAAGTAATAAAGCGAACAAGAGAATTGAACAAAAGTTATCAATTATTTAGTCAGATTGCACGAAATTTTCCGAGGGGGACTATAAATGTTTTTGATAAGAATTTGAATTATATTTTTGTTGAAGGACAAGAACTTTATAAATTAGGATTCAATAGTAGCCAATTAGTAGGTAGTAATTATTTAGATAGGTTAGCTCCAAATGTATCTAAAGAAATAGGACGTTTGCTAAATCTTGTTTTTGAAGGGGAGTCAAAAACCTTTGAAATTTCGACCAATAATCAACAATACCAAATCAATGCAGTTCCTTTGCCAGAAGATAATGGTGAAATTTACAGAATACTTGTTGTAGAAAAAAACATTACAGAAGAGAAACTTGCAGAGCAAAAAATTAAAAAAGCATTGCAAAGAGAAAAAGAATTAAACGAATTAAAATCGAGATTTGTTTCCATGGCTTCTCATGAATTTAGAACACCGCTAAGCGCTATTTATTCTTCTGCTACATTACTTTCTAAATATCAAAAAGAAAGCCAACAGCCAAACAGGGATAAGCATATTGAACGTATAAAAACAACGGTAATGAGTCTTACCGATATATTAAATGATGTACTCTCGTTATCCAAAGCCGAAGAAGGGGAGGAAGCTATTCATTTAGAAGAAATTGATGTAAACAGTTACTGTAAAACTTTAACGGATGAAATACAAAGTATTACAAGAAGAGGGCAGCAGCTTAAATACATTCATGTTGGAAATGAAAAATTATATTGTGATCCTGTTTTAGTTCGGAAAATAACTTTAAATTTATTATCGAATGCTGTTAAATATTCTTATGACGATGGAATTATCGAGCTAAAAACAACCAATTTTAAAAATCACTTTACAATAGAAGTTAAAGACAACGGAATAGGAATACCCAAAGAAGAGCAAAAAGAATTGTTTAAACGATTTTTTAGAGCAGGAAATGTTTCAAACATTGAAGGAACAGGATTAGGGCTTAATATTGTGAAAAAATACGTAGAATTATTGAATGGAAAAATTTCTTTTATAAGTGAACCAAAAAAAGAAACTATCTTTACCGTACAAATACCAAAAGTTTAAGAATGGAAAAAAAAATTTTAGTTATAGATGATAACTTGCATATGCGAGAAAACATCGCCGAAATATTGGAGTTAGCAGATTATGATGTTTTAACAGCTGTAAATGGAAAAGAGGGGGTTTTAAAAGCCCAACAAACTCACCCTGATGTTATTATTTGCGATATTATGATGCCTGAATTAGACGGTTATGGAGTGCTTTATTTACTTAGTAAAAATGCAGAAACCAGTAATATTCCTTTTATCTTTTTAACGGCGAAAGCTGAAATGAATGATTTGAGAAAAGGAATGAATCTAGGAGCAGATGATTATTTAACTAAACCTTTTGAAGAAACAGACTTGCTAAATGCAATTGAAGCGAGGATAAAAAGAAATGAAGTATTTAAAGCTATTGACAGCAACTCTCCTGAAAATTTGAGTAGCTTTTTTGATGAAGCTAAAGGGACAAAAGCACTGGAAGATTTGTCGAAAAGTCAAAAAATTAAAGTCTATGCCAAAAAAGAAATGATTTATTTGGAGGGGAATTATCCTCATGCATTATATTATATAGCCAAAGGGAAAGTTAAAGTTTTTAAAACAAATGAAGATGGGAAAGAACTAATCGTCGGTATTTATGGAGAGGGAGACTTTATAGGGTACTTACCTTTGCTAAAAGATTGTGAGTATCAAGACTCAGCTATGGCACTAGAAGAAGCTACTATAAACCTTATTGCAAAAGCTGGATTTAATGAGCTGGTTAATAAGAATAAAGACGTTTCGATGAAATTTATTAAAATGTTGTCGGGAAATGTAATGGAAGTAGAAAACGAATTGCTAAAATATGCTTATAATACAGTAAGAAAAAGAGTCGCTGATTCTTTAGTTAAACTTTCAAATAAATACAAGTCAGAAAATACGACCCTTTTTTCTATCTCAAGGGAAGATTTGTCCAATATGGTAGGTACTGCACCCGAGTCGGTAATTCGAGTTTTAAGTGAGTTTAAAGCCGATAAATTAATTGAAACACAAGGAAGAAAAATCAAGGTTTTAAACAAAAAAGAATTAGAACGAATCGAGTATTAATAGATTATGAAAAAAACAATTTTAGCATTCTCAGCTATAATATTTGTTGGGGTAATCGCAATATTTTTTATTGTAAAAGAAGAAGAAAGTAAAAGGAAAATCCCTATCCTAAATCCTAATGACGTAAATCCGCTATTGGTTGACTCTTCTATTCAAAGTAAAGGAATTGGACATCTAATTACAGGGTTTAATTTGATTAATCAAGATGGAGAAAAAGTAAACGAATCTGTTATTAAAGATAAAATAGTAGTTGCCGATTTCTTTTTTACATCATGCCCTTCTATTTGCCCTAAAATGACAAGCCAATTGCAACGTGTTCAAGAAGAATTTAAAAATGAAGATAGGGTAATGATTCTTTCGCATACCGTTTGGCCCGAACGAGATTCTGTTCCGCTATTAAAAAATTATGCTGAACAATATAATGCCGATAAATCTAAGTGGCTTTTTTTGACGGGTAATAAAGTTCATTTATATGATTTAGCACGAAAAAGTTACCTCGTAGCTCCTAGTCTAACCGATACTAATTTTACACATGGCAGTGAGAATGATTTTGTACACACCGAAAATTTTGTTTTGGTCGATGCTAAAAAACGTATTCGAGGTTATTTTGACGGTACAGATAAAGAAGAGGTAGATAATTTAATTTTAGATATAAAAGAGCTTTTAAAACGAATGTAAAACCAATATGAAATCAAAGAACATTCGAATTATTGTTTTTTTAGCATTGCTCACACTTGTGCTGTTAGTCGTCAATCAATATTATTGGGTTAGAAGAGGTGAGAAATTACAAGAAAATTTATTGAAAATTCAAATAGACAACCAAAAACAGAGAGACGAACTATTTGAAACAGAAGTCATGCTATCTATTGTAAATGTTAGAGACCAGTTATTGTTATTAAATAAGGAGTCGTCAGGACTTTATTTAGAGCCTGTTAAACAAATTACCGAAAACTATTTTGTCGCAAGTTTTTACGATACATTAAATTTAGATTTGCTAAAAAATTTATTGGTCGAAGAATTTAAAACGTACAATATAAATGAAGTCTTTGAATATGGTGTGTACGATTGTTTTTCTGATTCCATTATTTTTGATAAATATGTAGGGTTAAGTTTAGAAAGTAACATTACATCTATACCAGTACAACCTCCTTCTGAAAAATGGAAGCACGATGGCCATTATTTTGGTGTATATTTTCCCAATAAAAACAAGCATGTAATTAAAGGAAAGTCTATTTCCAAAGCATTGTATTGGTCGTCTATTGTTGTTTTGTTTATTATTCTTATTGTTGGGTATGCAATTTTAGTCATTCTAAAGCAAAAAAAATTATCGGAAGTTAAAACCGATTTTTTTAATAACATGACCCATGAATTAAAAACACCTATTGCAACTATAAAATTATCGGCAGAAGTGTTATCAAATCCTAACGTTATTTGCGATTCTACTCGAATAAATAGATATGTTTCCATTATAAAAACAGAGAGTCAAAGACTTGAAAAACAGGTAAATAAGGTTTTGCAAGTCGCAAAGTTAGGGGAAGACAAAATTAAATTAGAAATAGAGGAAGTTGATTTACATCAATTAATTAGAAATGCAGTTGAAGTTTTTAAGGTAACAATAGAATCTAACAATGGCTATGTTTATTGTGATTTAGACGCTAAAAGTCATTTTGTAAATGTAGATAAAGTTCACATTACAAATATTATTTACAATTTAGTGGATAATGCAATTAAATATTCTGAAAAAGCTCCGTTCATATCTATTAGTACTTATAACGTTAAAAAAGGAATAGAGATAGAGATAAAAGATAGCGGAATAGGAATAAATAAGGAACATTTACCTCATGTTTTTGAACGTTTTTTCAGAGTCCCAAAAGGAAGTGTACACAATGTAAAAGGTTTTGGTATCGGATTGTTTTATGTAAAGTACGTTGTCGAAAAGCATGGGGGAAGTATAGTCGTAAAAAGCAAAGTCAATAAAGGAACTACTTTTACTATTTATTTACCTTTTTATTGAAAAAAAAGTAAGGAAACAAAAAAGAGAACGACTACTTTGTCAAGGTCTGTTATACTCTATTTATTTATAGTTGTCGAGCGTGTCTTAATTTTAAATATTCAATATGAAAATAGTAATGATTTTTACGCTTGCAATATACTTTATTGCATCTTTATTTTTGTTTCTTTATTCCTTAACTCAACTTACTTTAGTTTGGAAATATTTAACAAAAAAGAAAGTTTTTATAATCAAAAAAAAAGTAAAAGAAACCTTTAGACCCTATGTAACAATACAGTTACCTGTTTACAACGAAATGTACGTAGTAGAAAGATTAATCGATAAAGTATGTGAGTTAGAATATCCATTAGATAAATTAGAAATTCAAGTATTAGATGATTCTACCGACGAGACTAAGGCTATTATTCAAATAAAGGTTTTGGAATGGAAACAACGAGGATTCGACATTGTACACATACATAGAACAAATAGAAAAGGTTATAAAGCAGGGGCGCTGGAAGAAGCTTTAGAAATAGCTAAAGGAGAATTTATTGCTATTTTTGATGCCGATTTTTTACCTCAGTCTAATTTCTTATTAAAAACAATTCCTCATTTTCACAAATCAAATGTTGGTTTAGTTCAAACACGTTGGGGACATATCAATCGAAATTACAGTTTGTTAACACGTTTACAAGCCTTTGCTTTAGATGCTCATTTTACCGTAGAGCAGGTAGGTAGAAATGCTACAAATGGCTTTATAAATTTTAATGGAACAGCTGGAGTTTGGAGAAAAAAATGTATTTATGAAAGTGGAAATTGGTCTCCTGATACCCTTACCGAAGATTTGGATTTAAGTTATAGAGCTCAATTAAAAAATTGGGAATTTGTTTATTTAGAAAATGTCGCATCTCCTGCCGAACTTCCTCCTATTATGAGCGCTTTAAAATCACAACAGTATAGATGGACGAAAGGTGGAGCCGAAACGGCAAAAAAACATATCTCCAATGTCATTAAAAGTAAAAAATCATTCGGTACAAAATGGCATGGAGTCATGCATTTGATGAATAGCTCTGTTTTTGTCTGCATCGTAGCTTGTGCTTTATTAAGTGTTCCTTTGTTATCGCTTAAGCAAAGTTTACCTCAATTTCAAAACTTATTTGTCATTGCTTCTATTTTTCTAATTAGCTTTTTTGTTTTAGCATCTTTTTATTTAACTTCAATATTAAAAATAAAAGGCAATAGTTTGGCTTCGGTAATTGAGTTTGTTTTATTATTTCCTCTTTTTTTAGCAATGTCTATGGGGTTGTCTTTACACAATGCAATTGCTGTGTTAGAAGGATATGCAGGTAAGAAAACGTCTTTTGTACGTACTCCAAAATTTAATATTACAGCTGTTGATAATCAGTTTAAAAAAAATATTTATACGTTAAATAAAATGGGATGGTTGTCTTTTTTAGAAGGGGGATGGCTATTTATTTTGCTTATGGTATTTACAAAGGTATTCAATTAGGAGATATTGGTTTAATACCTTTTCACTTGATGTTATTTTTTGGATACAGCATGGTTTTTGCTTATTCTGTTTTTCAACCACAACTACAAAATGTTTGAAATGCATAAATTTTTTAGTTTTATCCTTATATTTCAGTTCTTTTTTGCAAGTTGCGAAAAAAGAACAGGTACAAAGATGTGTGTAGTTGAAAATAAAAAGGAGATTCTCAAAAAAATAGATTTAACAAATCAGAAACAGGAACAAACTTTTTTTTCAAATGGAAAAACAAAAACTTATGGAATGATTTCTAACAATGTAAAAATAGGTTATCGGAAATTTTTTTATAAAAATGGAAATTTAAAATCTCAAGGAACATATAAATTAAATAAAAAAAATAAATGGTGGGAAGAGTTTAATCCTAATCAAACCATTAAAAGTAAAGGCCGTTATAGCAACGACAAAAAAGAGGGGCTATGGATTTTCTATAATTCCTTAGGGGAAATAATAAAAGAAGAGAATTATCATAATGGTCATAAAAATGGTATTTATATTGAATATTATAATTCTAAAAAAATAAAAGAGAAAGGGAGTTATATCAATGATTTGAAAGACGGATGGATTGTATT
>CAMZKF010000216.1 GCA_947311095.1 uncultured Flavobacteriales bacterium | reverse complement strand
TTCTTTATTGAAAAATTTATAACCATTGTTTTCCAGATAGTTGGTGATTCTGATACGCTCTTTATTAAGTTTATCTGAATCGTAAATATCATTTTTTATAAGTATTGATTTGTTTTTTATCGAATCAATATAGCTTAAAATAGTGCTATCTTTTGCGATATATTCAATGTTGTTTATTCGATAAGGTTTACCTAAGTTTATACGGTAAATTACTTCAGCTCTATTTCTTTTTCTTTTGTGTTTGACAATAGAATCTCCTTTTTTATTTACAATAGTGTCAGGAAAATAGATAACCTCGGAAGAAACTTTATTGTTGAAATAGCCTTTGTTTATTAAATAAATATTTATTTGTTTTTGTGATTTTATGGTTTTTAAAGTGTCTAAAATAACAGGGGCTTCACCCGAATTTTGAATGCGTTCTCCTAGTGTTAACCTAGGTTCTATATGAGGCTTTGGAATAAAAGTATAAGGAATATAATCATCTTCTTTATATTTTTCTTTTAATTTTTTATTCTTAAGCTCTATTTTGTTTTTCTTTTTAGCATTTTTTCTGTCTATTTTCAAATTCTTGTTCAATGCTTTATTTTGTTTTTTTATCTTTTTCTTATTTATTCTATCGTTATTAGATAAGTTATAGAGTCGTAAATAAAAGCGAAGTTGACCTATCAACTTTCTATTGGGTTTTTGTTTTAGAATATCTAAAATCTCATCAGTATTAATATTTGATTTTTTAACAACTTGTAAAGAAGAGTCTTTTTCAAATACTAATTTATTTTTTTCGAGGAGGTATTGATTTTCTGGAACGTGCTTAGTAATGCTACAAGAATTTGTAGTTAGAAGGATTAGTAAAAAAGCAAATCCGTGATATAAAATTATAAAATTTCTTTTCAAAACAATTAAAACATTAACTTTGCAACCGTAAAAATAACAAAGGTGCTCACAAAATCAGAAATAAAACGAATAAATTCTCTAAAACGGAAGTCTAAACGGAAAGAAAATGGTCTTTTTGTGGTTGAGGGCGTAAAAATAATACAAGAATTATTAAATTCTAAGTTTGAAATTGAACAAATATATGCTTTAAATTCTGTTGTTGATTTATTCCCAAACGCAACAATTATTTCCGAAAAGGACTTAAGTCGCATAACGCATTTAAGTGCAGCAAATAGTGTTTTAGCTTTAGTTCACATTCCAAAAACTGAAACTGAAATTAACAAAGAAGATACTGTTTTGGTTATAGATGGAGTAAATGATCCAGGAAATCTAGGGACAATTATAAGAACTTGCGATTGGTTTGGGATTTCAACCATTGTTTGTTCTCTCAATAGTGTTGATTGTTTTAATTCTAAAGTTATAATGTCCACCATGGGTTCTATTTTTAGAACTAAAATTGTTTACAAAGATTTGAATGTTTATTTAAAAGAAACAAAATTACCAATTTACGGAGCGTTACTTAATGGAACATCTATTTACGAAACTAAATTTACAAAACCTTCAATTATTCTTATGGGAAGTGAATCTCATGGAATATCGAAGGAGTTATTGCCTTTTATTTCCAATCCCGTTACCATACCAGGAGCGGGAAAAACTGAATCTTTAAATTTAGGAATAGCTACCGCTATTTTTTGTTCCGAATATTTCAGGCAAAATGCTTAATTTATGTAGGTATATAAGGTTAATTTAAGGAGTGCTAATCGCAACATTCATAATCTTACCATTGTAATACTCTTTGCCATTCAATGCAAAATCAGCGACATATTTCGCCATTTTTTTAGCAGTAAACGGCGCTTCGTAACCAGGGAAAGCTTCTTCAAGCATTTCGGTTTGTACAGCTCCTAATGCCAAACAATTTACTGTTATCTTGTCGTCTTTAAATTCCTCAGCCAAACATTCGGTAAGAATTGTCATAGCACCTTTAGAAGAACTATAGCCACTCAAACCAGGGAATTTAGCAGAGCCTTGTACTCCTCCCATGCTGCTAATGTTTAGGATATGAGCTGTATTTTTTGGTAGTTTATTATAAAAATATTGAATCAAACGAAAAGGGCTCATTACATTTACCGCATACATGCTTTGTAAGTCTAAAGGAGAAATTTCTGTAAAAGGCTTGTTAACTAAAAGTCCTGCGTTATTTATAATTACGTCAATAGAGTTTATATTTTCAAAAGCTTTATCTAAAATACTAGAATCAAAGTCAATTAAATCAAAAGTAATAGGAATTAGATTAGAATTATTCAAATCAACCAATGGTTTTATGTTTCTAGATAAACAATATACCTTGTGTTCTTTTGCTAAAATCTTTGCCGTTTCAAAACCAATGCCTCTCGATGCTCCTGTAATTACAATATTCATAGGAACAAAAATAAATAAATTCGTTAATAAAATGAATAAAACGTTAACTTTTTATTTATCTGTAATTCAAGTAAAATTGTATTTTTGTGAAAACTAAAAAAAATATTGTACAAGTTACATTGTACTTAATACAGCGATACAAATGGCAGGATTCGATTTATACGGAGTAGAAGAAAAAAAAGAAGTAATGGAAGTATTGGAAACAGGTTGTCTGTTTCGTTACAACTGGGAACACCTTAGAGACGGAAAGTGGAAAGCTAGAGAGTTAGAAGGTTTAGCAAAAGACTATACAGGAGCAAAACATGCACACATGGTTTCAAGTGGTTCTACGGCAGTTACCACAGCTTTATCTGCTGCTGGAATTGGATTTGGAGACGAGATAATTGTAACTCCGTTTACCTATATTGCAACTATCGAAGCTATACTTTGGCAAGGAGCATTACCCGTATTTGCCGATATAGACGAAACACTTTGCCTTTCGGCAGAAGGAATTGAAAAAGTAATAACCGACAAAACAAAAGGGGTTCTTTTGGTTCATATGTGTGGAGCAGCAGCCGATATGGATGCGCTTATGCCTGTAATTGAAAAGCACAATTTAACATTGGTAGAAGATGCAGGTCAAGCATTAGGAGCGTTTCATAAAGGTAAATCTGTAGGTTTATTTGGGAAATCAGGAGCGTTTAGTTTCGATTTCTTTAAAATTACAACCGCAGGAGAGGGAGGGCTTTGCATTACTGATGATACTAAAATCTATGATTACATGCATCAAGTTTCCGATCACGGACACGATCACATTGGAGACAATAGAGGAATGGAACAACATCCAATCTTAGGTACAAACTTCCGTATTTCAGAGTTAAACGCAGCTGTTGGTTTAGCTCAAATGCGTAAAATAGAAAACATTAGAAACAACAATCGCAAAAATAAAGCTTACTTAAAAGGTTTATTGAGTGAAATAGATGGTATTGAATTTAGAGCAAAATTAGACGAAGAAGGAGATTCAGCAACTTTCCTTAATTTCTTTATGAAAGATACTGAAACAGCTCAAAAAGTAATGGATCAGTTTGCCAAAGATGGAGTAGGAGGATTTAATTATTGGTTTACCAATATGTTTCATTTTATTAACCAATGGGATCACATTAAAAATTTACAAATGCCTTTCAAAATGGCGATACACCACTTAGGAGCACCACAAGATTACAATAACTTAGAATTGCCAAAAGCACAAGAAGTAATCGGGAAATTAATTTCTTTGGGAATAAAAGCAAATTGGACAGAAGAAGAGTTAAAAGAATTTGGAGCTCAAATGGTAGCAGCTATAAAGAAAGCAATTAACAATTAATAATTCTTCATTTTTAACAATTCACAATTCAAAAAAAATGGCTAAGTCAAAAAAACAATTAGATTTATTTACTTCAAATGTTAATTTAGAGGTCTTAAATGTAAAAAAGACAAAAAGTAAAGTTTATCAAAAAATTAATACTAAAATAAAAAAACTTCACAAAGAAAAAGAAGTTTTAGAATTATTAAAAGCTAAAATTTTAGATGTAAATAAAGAGTACAACGAAAGAATTACGCCGCTTCAAGATGAAATTTTTAAATTAGAAGAACAAGCGTTATTGTTGTTTGAAAAATTTAGGGATAAAAAATCAGTAGGAAAACATTATAAAGAAATGGCATTGGATCAAATAAGATCTATTATTTCTCATTTTTCGAATGCAGGCTATATGTCTCCTGAAGTTTCTAAAATAGAAAAGGAACTAAGACAAAACGACTTTTATTTATCGGAAGAAGAGGAGGAAGAAGCTAGGGAAATGTTTCAGAATATGATGAATGAGATAAAGGAGCAAACAGGAATCTCTCCCGATATTACTTTTGAAGAGTTAAAGAACATGTCAATGGAAGATATAACAGACCGACTGCAACAAGAAATATTCGAGCACCATAAAGCATCGGAAGAACAAGAAAGACTCGAATACCAACAAGAAAAACAAAACTATAACGACGATACATTTAAGAAAATATATAAAGTGTTAGCTAAAATTTTGCATCCAGACAAGCAAAATAACGAAGAAATAGCGAATAAAGAACAGTTAATGAAAGATTTGTCTCAAGCTTGGGAAGAAAGAGATTACCTAAAGTTATTAGAAATTAATGCATTGGTAAACCCTAATACCGAAGAAATAAAGTTAGACAACAAACACTTAAAAGAAATAGAACGTCATATTACAGAAGAATTAGAAGAAATAAAAAGATTTAAACTAGCTGTAAAACATAATGTAACAGAAGAGTTTTCTCGATACAATGACTTTTATCACGTCTTAAAATCGAAACGAGAAGCTAAGTTTAAAGAGTTAGAAGAAATAATGCAAGAAGGAATTGTTGATAAAAAAGAATTTAATAAGGTAAATTTTAAATCGATAAAAAATACAAAAGCATACCTAGATGAAACTGATTTTGGATTTGAAGATGATTTTTTAAACTTATTTATGGAGGGACTTGAAGACGAACTTGAAGATGATTTTGAAGATGATTTTGAAGACGATTTTGAAGACGATTTTGAAGATGATTTTTTTAACTAATAATAAAAAAAATGCACAAAAATTTTAAAAACATAGAAAAAATAGTTTTCGGACGAGGAAGTTTTAATCAACTTGACGAAATTATAGCACCAATAAGAAAAGAAAACGATGGTTTTTTTGTTTTCGTAGTCGATAAATATTTCGAAGGAAAAGAATTAGAAAATCGTATTCCAAAACAAGCCAAAGATGTCGTTTACTTTATAGATGTAGATCCCAAAGAGCCTACAACCGACCAAATTGACAACCTTAGAGATGAGGTAATCGAAAAAAATGGAATGCCAAGCGGTATTGTAGGTATAGGAGGAGGAAGTATTATGGACATCGCCAAAGCATCGGCTTTGATGTTCAAAAACGAAGGATCTTCCGTACCTTATCAAGGTCTAAACCTAATCAAAAACGAAGGGATTTATCATTTAGGAGTCCCAACCGTAAGTGGAACAGGAGCCGAATGCTCGATGACAGCAGTGCTTTCTGGTCCCGAAAAAAAATTAGTATTAAAATGCGAATGGACAGTGTTTAATCAAGTCATTCTTGATCCAGATTTAACCGCAACCGTGCCTTCCGACCAATGGTTTTATACAGGAATGGATACCTTTATTCATTGTATCGAATCCAAATCAGGAATCAATTACAACGTATTTTCACAAGCCTATGGAGACCAATCAATAGCACTTTGTAAAGAAGTGTTTTTAGGCGAAAATGCAGGTCAAAACCCAGAAAATGACGAAAAATTGATGATGGCATCACTCTTTGGAGGCTTGAGTTTAACATATAGCGAAGTAGGAGCATGCCACGCACTTTCTTACGGACTTTCGGTTGTTTTAGGAATGAAACACGGATACGCAAATTGTTTAGCATTCAATCATTTAGACGAGTTTTATGGCGACGCTGTCAACGATTTTAGAGGAATGGTAAAACGCTTCAATGTCACGCTACCACAAGGATTAAGCAAGAGTTGGACAGAACAACAAATTACCGATATGGCGCAAGTAGCCATCAACCTACCTTTTATGTGGCGACACGCAATAGGAGAGGATTGGGAGTCTAAATTTGGCTTAGAAGACATCAAAAATTTATATAGAAGAATGTAATATTTGGGCAAGACCTTTTCTCTAAAAAAAAGAGAAAAGGTCGGGCTATCCACTATATCTTTTTTTCGAAAATAAAAAAAAGGATGCCGTTCCTATCCCTCTTGCAAAAAAAAGACGAATAATTAAAATAAATGAAACCATTTCGAATCTTCATAATAATAATTAGCATACTATTCTTAAACAGTAGTTGTAACAATGGTACACCATCCCAAGAAGAGCAAAAAACGGAAAATAACAATACAAGACCACAAGCTCCAGCCAAATCTTATTTCCAATTATTTCAACTAGACGGACGTTTGGTTAGAATGGAAAATTACCAAGAAAAACCATATATTATAGCACTTTGGAACACCCAAGACAATCAGAGTATCGACAATTTAAAACAACTTGCTGAATTAAAAGAAAAATATGGAGCTAAAATAAATATTATCGCCGTATCAGAAGAGCACGTATCAAAACACATTCAATTTAAAAACAAATCAAAATTCCCTTTTGATTTTTGTAAAGTCAACTTATTGCAGAAAGGACAAAAAACAGCAACTAATTATTTGTTTGACCAAACAGGAAACTTTGTATCAGAAATAAAACCAAATTCGTATATTGCCATAGAAAAACAATTAGATGAATAAATATTTAAAAATAACACTATACATTTTTGGCATATTATTAGTAATGCAATTTATAACCATCGACAAAACCGTACCTCAATTAGAAGGACGATTAGACTTTATGGAAATAGAAAACCCACCCAAAGAAATAGCCTTATTAATAAAAAACGCTTGCTACGATTGTCATTCTTACGAAACTCAATACCCCTCGTATAGCAATTACGCTCCCATTTCTTGGATAATAGGTAACGATATACAAGAGGGAAGAGAACACCTCAATTTTTCTACATGGGGAGAATACCAAAAAGAAGTAAAAAAAGACTTACTATTTAATAGTTACAAGCAAATAGGAGCAAGGCAAATGCCCATGTACAGCTATGTAATGCAACACAAAGAAGCTAAAATTCAAAACGCCGAGTTAAAAAAGTTTTACACTTGGTTTAAACAACAATCCAATAAATACCAATAGCAATGAAAACAATATTATTCTCAATCTTAGTTTTACTAATGGCAACGTCTTGTAAAACAAAAAAAGGAACATCAAAATCGGCTAAATTAGAAAATAGCAGTTGGCAAGTAGCTTTGTTGGAAGATAAAGCTCCCAAATCAACACAAACATTTATAATTGAAAATACAGCTGTAAAAGGAAAAGGAGCTTGCAACGGTTTTGGAGGTCAATTAGAGTTGAAAGAAAAAAACGAAATAACAATTAAAAATATAATGGGAACAAAAATGGCATGCCCCAATCTAAATGAAGAAAATTTATATTTTATACAATTAAGAAATACAACATCGTATAAACTAATAAAGGGAGAACTGTTTTTTTATAACAAAGAAAACAAGCAGTTAATCAAATTTATAAAACTTAAATAAGAACTTTTCATATTATTGTACCTATACTAATAAAAAACAGCATGAAAAATAGAATATTATTATTGGCATTAGCCTCTTCAACATTGTCTTTTGCTCAAATTAGTGAAGGAGGATTACCTACCTCATTCAAAAAAACAATTCAAGGTGATTTTGTTGATACAAGCATCGACTACCAAATAGTAGAACTTCAAAAACCCAATATGGCAGTTGTATTGGCAAACGACATTGAAGCAAGCGAAAAAGGAAAACCTTATCAAATTGCTAAAAATATACCGACAAATTTGTCTATTTTAAATGCAGGAACTTGGACAACTCTATCTAATGGAAATAAAATTTGGAAATTGGCACTAAAAGTAAAAGATGCACAAGCGTTAAGCTTATGTTTTTCTACACCAGTGAGTATTCCAGAAGGAGGTAAATTATTTGTTTATAACAAAAAGAAAACCCAATACATTGGAGCATTTACGGCAAAAACACCATCTTTTCAAGCAATGGAGTTAATCCAAGGAGAGGTTTTAACTTTGGAATATTTTTCACCTGATGGACAAACAACTTTACCCACTTTAGAAATAAGTGAAGTAGCTTATTATTACAGGGGAGTAGAAGATCGTATCGCTATTTTTAGAGACGGATATATACAAAACCAAACCAAAGCTCAAGCTTGTGAAGTAGATGTAGCTTGCTCAGAAATAACAGGTTGGGAAGAGCAAAGAGATGCAGCAGTGCATTATAGCTTCTCGTCAGGAGGAGGTACTTATGTTTGTTCTGGTTCAGTAGTCAACAATACAGCAGGAAATTGCAAACCTTATATTCTAACAGCAAACCACTGTGGAGAACCAACTTCTAGTTCGGCCATAAGTAATCACATTTGGTATTTTAATTATCAAAGGCCTACTTGTTCGCCTGGCAACACCAATCCATATAATGGAGCTCGTTCTCAAACTGTTTCGGGAGGAATCTTAAGAGCTTCATCTCAAAATGGAACACATGTAGGAACAGGAAATCAAGTTTCAGGATCCGATTTTGTTTTAGTAGAGTTAAATAGTAATATACCATCTTCTTATAATCCTTATTTTGCAGGTTGGAATAGAGCTACTTCTCCATCTTCTTCAGGAGTTGGAATCCATCATCCAGCAGGAAATGAAAAGAAAATTTCAACTTATACAAATGGTCTTTTCTCTGCAACTTATAATGGAGGTTGGTCTGGAGCGCACTGGGGTGTAACTTGGGCTGCTACTACCAATGGACATGGAGTAACCGAAGGAGGTTCTTCAGGTTCACCTCTTTTTAATAATAATGGTTTAATTGTGGGGCATTTATCAGGGGGATCTTCTTTTTGTAATGCTACAAGCGCATCAGATTTATATGGGAAGTTTTATAAAGCTTGGGAGTCAGATGGGAACAGTAACAATTCTAAACTTAAACCTTGGCTAGATCCTAATAACACAGGCGTAACATCGTTAAATGGAACTTATGCACCTTGTACAGGTAGTGGAAATAACGGAGGAGGAAACAATGGAGGAGGTTCTTCAACTTTAGCTGGTGGCTGTAATGCAACTTCTACAACCTGCGACGAATACATCGAAAACGTAACTTTAAATACCATAAATAAAACTTCGGCTTGCGATAATTATTCAGATTTCACTTCTATTTCAACAACTTTACAAAAAGGGCAAAGCTATGATTTAGTCATTACACCTTTCGCAAATGGTCAGTCTGGAGCTGCCTATACAAACGATGAATTGGCCGCTTGGATAGACTGGAATAACGATGGGGATTTTAACGATGGAGGAGAACAAGTAGGATATGTTATTGTAGCGCAAGGTTGGAACTCCACTTTTAATTTTACTGTACCTAATACGGCTACGTCAGGAGTACACCGATTGCGTGTTAGAATTTCTTATCAACCACAAGGAAATATATCTTCGTGCGGCTCTTCAACGTCAGGAGAAGTGGAAGATTATAAAGTTGTAATTCCAGGATTAAACAGTATAGATGAAAATAATTTACAAGATGTTTCAATTTATCCAAATCCTACAAAAAACAGCCTAACAATAGACTTGTCTAAAATAAACGAAACGGTTTATTCGGTAGAGTTGAGAGACATTACAGGTCGATTAATACAATCAACAACTAATGTAACAAGTAGAGTAGTTTTTGATTTAACTAAACAATCTAAAGGATTTTATACTGTAAACATATCGTCTCAATCGGGAATTTATACCCGTAAGATAATTAAACAATAAATGAGGTTAGGAATTTTAATCGTTTTAACATTACTCTTTTCTTGTAAAAAAGAAAAAGCACAACAACCCGAACTAAAATTGCTTTTTAGTTCGGGTTTTGAAAGCGGAGTAGTGCTAGAGCCATTAGTCGAAGATTATCAAAATATATCGGGAACCGATTACGAGACAGGTTTTTCTTGGCCTATCGATATTTGGAACGCTAGTAGCGAAACAGGATTACACGTTTTAGATTACAACAATGGACAAGAATTGTACAATGAAATTCAAACCGTAATTGGTCACAATGGTTCACCAACAAGAGCTTTGTATAATAAAGAATTTTCAAACTCTGATGCTACACAAAGTCCCTACGAAATATTAGACGTTGTAAATGGAAGGCAAGATTTATACGTAAAATATTGGATGAAATTAGACTCTGCTAGTCTAACACAAACCGACACATGGAGAGCATTATTTGAATATAAAACAGAAGGTTATCGCTTTGGAACAGGCTATCGTATGATTGGCTTTGTATATACTGATGAAACAGGAAAAGCCTATTGGCATTTTCAAGGAGATAGAAACCCACAGCATTCAATATGGGAACTTGATAATTATGATGTCCCTGTACCAATGAACGAATGGTTTTTAGTAGAATATTATTGGAAATGGAGTAATAAAAAAGACGGACTATCGGGCTGGAAAATAAACGGCGAATTAATAGGAGAACACAAAGGAGCAACAACACGATTTAATAGAAAAATAGATTTTATAATACTTACCCAAATATATGGAGATGCCAATCCTAAATATCAATGGATAGACGATATAGAAATCTGGAATAGAAAACCATACGAATGAATTATTACCTCTCTAACATACAATTTTACCCCGACTATTACCCTTTTGGCGTCGAATTGTACGAAAGAGGGTTTGCTAGGGATGGTTATCGTTTTGGATTTAATAAAGGAAGTGAAAGTGATGATGAAATAAGTGGAAAAGGCAATTCTTATTCAACGCATTTTAGACAATTAGATACAAGGTTGGGCAGATGGTGGAGTATTGACCCAAAAGCTACAGCTTTTGAATCTCCTTATGT
>CAMZKF010000215.1 GCA_947311095.1 uncultured Flavobacteriales bacterium | reverse complement strand
CTTATTGTATCAAGATTTTAAGAAATTACATCAGGTATTTCTAGAGCTAGAAACCGAACGAGAAATGAATAGAATTAGAGCTTTAGAGAAGTGATTTTTTGAATATATCATTCCGAATTGGTTCCGAAATCATTCCGAAAAAATAACATTCCTATTTTTAGTCTACTCATAATCATTAAGTTGTTTTATTGGTATTTCTACGTATACGCCAGAATGAATTAATCCATAACTGACGTTTAGCGATTTAAAAACCCTATTTTTTAGGGTATAAATCCAATAAAATAATTAAATTTACACCTTAAACTTTTCATCAACATGAATCGAATCAAAGAAGTGTTAAACGACAAGGGTATTAAACAAAAGTGGTTAGCAGAAAAACTAGAAAAAAGTTTTAATGTGGTTAACGATTATTGTAACAATAAACGTCAACCAAGGTTGGAGGTACTAAACCGAATAGCAGACATTTTAGATATAGATGTGAAAGATTTAATTGTAAGTAGTAAGAAATGAATAAAAAAGCCCTAACCGAAAGAGATATTTGCACAAAGTTCATAAACCCTGCGCTACAAAGAGCAGGTTGGAATATGCAAACACAAGTCCGTGAAGAAGTTTCTTTTACAGATGGTAGAATAATTGTACAAGGAAAACTTTACACAAGAGGAAAAAGAAAAAGAGCTGATTACATATTATACATTCAACCAAATATTCCAATAGCAATAATTGAAGCAAAGGACAATAAAAAATCTGTTGGTTCTGGAATGCAACAAGGATTAGAATATGCTGAAATGTTACAAATACCTTTTGTATTTACTTCAAATGGAGATTCTTTTGTTTTTCACGACAGAACTAAAACAGAAGGGAAAATAGAAAAAGAAATAGGACTAAATGAATTTCCTTCACCTGATGAATTGTGGAATAAATACCTAAATAAAGAAGAACTTACTTCAGATACTGCAAAGCAAATTGTTGAGCAAGATTACTTTTCTGACGAAAGTGATATGACTCCAAGGTATTATCAGCAAAATGCCATTAATAGAACTATTGAAGCTATTGCAAAAGGTCAAAATCGTATTATTTTGGTTATGGCAACTGGAACTGGTAAAACCTATACTGCTTTTAATATTATTTGGCGACTGTACAAAGCTAAAGTCAAAAAACGCATCCTGTTTTTAGCCGATAGAACAGCATTGTTAGAACAAACCAAAAACGGAGACTTCTCCCCCTTTGGTAATGATATTATGCACATTATCAAAAACAGAAAAATTGATAAATCATATCAAATATATTTCGCATTATATCAAGGACTAACAAGTAATGACGAATCTAAAAATGCTTACAAAGTATTTAGTAAAGACTTTTTCGACTTAGTCGTAATTGATGAGTGCCATAGAGGAAGTGCTTCTGAAGCTTCTGCTTGGAGAGATGTTCTAGATTATTTCTCATCCGCTACGCAAATTGGTTTAACTGCAACACCTAAAGAAACCAAAGATGTTTCTAATATGGAATATTTTGGAGAGCCTGTTTATACTTATTCATTAAAACAAGGAATTGCAGATGGATTTCTTGCTCCTTACAAAGTAGTTAGAATTTCTACAACTATTGATGAGGGTTGGCGTCCTACAAAAGGAATGCTAGACAAATACGGTAATGAAATTCAAGATAGAATTTATAACCTGAAAGATTACGACAGAAATTTAGCAATAGATGAACGAACCAAATTGGTAGCAAGAAAAATAACTGAATATCTAAAAGCTACAGATCGTTTTGCTAAAACCATTGTTTTTTGTGTAGATATTGACCATGCCAACAGAATGCGACAAGCATTGATAAATGAAAATGCTGACTTGGTTGCTAAGTATCCAAATTATGTAGTGAAAATTACAGGAGATGATGAAGTTGGTAAAATGGAATTAGGAAACTTTACAGATGTTGAAGAACAAATACCAACTATAGCTACAACTTCTAAAATGCTAACTACTGGTATTGATACAAAAATGGTAAAACTAATTGTTTTAGATACCAATATTGGTTCTATGACAGAGTTTAAGCAAATCATTGGTAGAGGAACACGAATAAGAGAAGCAGACGGCAAAGTATTTTTTACCATTATGGATTTTAGAAAAGCAACTAACTTATTTGCCGACCCAGACTTTGATGGTGACCCAGTTCAAATTTATGAACCTATTACGGAAGATGATGTTGTGCCTCCTATTAATGAAGATATTGAAATTTTAGATGGAGAAGATCCAATCCCTGAAGATGATTTTATTGATCCTGATATTTCAATAGATGAAACAGATGATGAACAGAAGAAATACTACATCAAAGATATTCCTGTAAGTGTTGCAAACGAAAGAGTGCAATATTATGGTGCTGATGGAAAACTGATTACAGAGTCGTTAAAAGATTACACGAGAAATAACTTATTAAAAGAATACAGTTCGCTAGATAAATTCATTTTAAAATGGAATAGTTCTGCTAAAAAAGAAGAATTATACAGAGAGTTGGCAGAGCACGGAATTTTGGTAGATGCCTTAAAAGAAAAAATAGGAAAAGACTTAGATATATTTGATTTAATCTGTCATATTGCTTTTGACCAACCACCTTTAACGAGAAAAGAAAGAGCAAATAATGTAAGAAAACGAAATTACTTTGCTAAATACGGGAGAAACAGCACGAAAAGTAATTGAAGGCTTATTAATCAAATACGAAAATGAAGGAGTTTCTGCTATTGAAGATAAAAGTGTGATTAAAATACAACCATTAAATCAA
Organism: uncultured Flavobacteriales bacterium; assembly: GCA_947311095.1. GTDB lineage: Bacteria > Bacteroidota > Bacteroidia > Flavobacteriales_D > Parvicellaceae > S010-51. The sequence goes on along the minus strand of CAMZKF010000215.1, from coordinate 1,753 downwards.
ATTGGTTTACCTATGGAAATTTTAAGAGCATTTGGAAAACCCAAAGATTTTGAAAAAGCAGTAAAAGAATTAGAAAACGAATTATACAAAAACAACATAGCTTAATGAGCAATATAACATCAACAATAAAGTCAATTAGAGACATCATGCGAAAAGATGCTGGTGTAGATGGAGATGCACAAAGAATTTCACAAATGGTTTGGATGCTGTTTATGAAAATATTTGCTGATAAAGAGGAAGAATGGGAATACACTTTAGACAAATATGAAAGTCCTATTGAAGATAAGTATAAGTGGGATGCTTGGGCTGCTAATGATGAAGGTTTAACAGGAGATGAATTAATGGAATTTATCAATTCAGAATTATTTCCTGCATTAAAAGACATTGATACGTCTAAAACTGAGCAAGCAAAAATCATTAAAGCTGTTTTTGAAGATACTTACAATTACATGAAAAACGGAACACTTTTCCGTCAAGTAATTAATGAGATTGATAAAATTGATTTTAACAGTAGTGAAGACAGACATACTTTTAATGATATTTATGAAACCATATTAAAAGAACTGCAATCTGCTGGTTCTTCTGGTGAATATTATACACCAAGAGCAGTAACACAATTTATTGTAGATATGGTTGATCCACAATTGGGTGAAAGTGTACTAGATCCTGCATGTGGTACTGGTGGTTTCTTAACCTGTTCTATAGACCATGTTAGAAAGCAAATAGACAATCCAAAAGCAACTCAAACGCTACAAGAATCTATTAGAGGTGTGGAGAAAAAACCTTTACCACATTTACTATGTACGACCAACTTAATGTTACATGGTTTTGATCAACCGGCAGTAACTAGAGGAAATATGCTAACCAAATCGTATAGCGACTACGGAGCAAAAGACCAAGTAAATGTAGTTTTGTCTAATCCACCATTTGGAGGAACAGAAGAGGACGGTACAGAAAAGAACTTTCCCAAAAAATTTCAAACAAAAGAAACAGCCGATTTATTTTTAGCCTTAATCATAAAAGTGTTGAAGAAAAAAGGACGTGCAGGTGTCGTATTACCAGATGGAACTTTGTTTGGTGAAGGTGTAAAAACTAGAATTAAAGAAGAGTTACTAAGCAAGTGTAATTTACATACAATTATTCGTTTACCTAATAATGTATTTAGTCCCTACACAGGTATAAAAACGAATTTGTTATTCTTTGATAAAGGAGAAAAAACCAAAGACATTTGGTATTATGAAATGCCATACCCAGAAGGAATAAAGAATTTCAACCGTTCTAAACCTATTGACATTAAGCATTTTGACAATATTAAAGATTGGTGGAAAGACAGAAAAGAGAACAAGTATGCTTGGAATGTAACACTTGAAGAAATAAAAGGAAAAGATTACAATTTAGATTTTAAAAACCCCAATACATATATTGAAGCTGAAATTTTAAAGACTGAAGAAATATTATCTAATTTACAAACGAGTATAAAGACATCAGAGAAGTTAATGTCTGAAATTCTTAAAATGTTTTAATATGAAAGACACTATTAAAACAAGAAAACTAAAGCCATCAATTAAAAGAATTACTACCAAAGCTAAAAATTTGGACTTAAATCTTAATGAATTGACAGTTTTTGGTGTTTCCAAAGAAGAAGGAATTACCGTAACAGGTAAGGATATTGGTAAAAATCTTGGCAATTATTTTTATTTTGAAGGACAGAAATTCGCTTATAATCCATACAGAGTAAATATAGGATCGATTG
>CAMZKF010000214.1 GCA_947311095.1 uncultured Flavobacteriales bacterium | reverse complement strand
TTTCCCAAGATGTGTTAGAACAAGCAAAAATGTTAAATGCTAAAGCAAAATATAGCAGCTCTGTTAAATTACTAAAAAAGCATTTTGAAACGCATAAAGATGTCAATTCGTTTTGGCTTTATGGACAAACGTTATATTTAGCAAAAAAAAATAGAGAAGCTGTTAAAATATATAAAGAAGCTGTCGAAAAGTTTTCAAAAAACACTTATTTGAAACTAGATTACGCAACAAAATTAGCAGCGAATCAAAATTTTAAACAAGCTATAGAAATATTAGAACCATTTGCATCTCAAAAAAATGAGGTTCAATTTTTTGCAACTAAAGAGTTGGCTCAAATTTACCAATGGCAAGGGAAATATGACTTAGCAAAGCAAACAATAGATAAAGCACTCGCTTTGAATTTTAATGATAAAGAAGCTTTAAAAATAGCGAAAGAAATAACTCAAGCACAAAAGAATTGGGTAGGAGTAGATGTTTATAGTTTTTCAGATGATCAACCTCAAAAAAGAATTTCGCCTAAAGCTGAAGCTGGATTTTATTTAAGCGATAAGTTGTCTGTCGGAGTGATAGCCGATGAAGTGATTTATAATGCAGAGAACAGTTCTTCTAGTAAAATAGGAGGAAAGGCTTTTGCTAATTTGAATTTATATCCAATAACAGCAACGAGTAAGGTAAGTTTAGGTTTAACAAAATTACCATCGGGGGAATCGGCTGTAAATGCTTCTTTTTTATTTTCAAAACGATTAACTAAATGTCTAAATTTAGAGGTATCAACCTCGTATCAACCTTATTTATTGACCAACGTATCGTTAACCGATAAATTGATGAAAACACAGTATGGAGGCGCATTAGTTTTAAATCATCCTATGGGTTTTAATGGGCGTTTATTGTACAGCGTAAATAATTTTCCTTCAGAAGACAATGGCTATATAACCAAAGGCGGTTGGTTGCTATCACCAAAATTAAAAGCATCTATTTTTGAACTAAGTGTAGGTTATGGTTATAATTATAGCAATGCAAAAGAAAGTAATTACGAGTCAAAAGATTCGTTATCAACTATATTAAATAATTGGACTCCTAATTTATCAATAGATGGTTATTATAATCCGTTTTTTTCTCCAATTAATCAAACCATCCATTCTTTAATTACTGTTTTGGGAATTAATTTTTCTAAGAATGTTAAATTAGGTACAACAATTAGTTACGGTTTTAAGAGTACAACAGATAACCCTTATTTGTTTTTGAATCAAAAAAGTAATAATGAAATTATAATTGATACTAAATATAATAACATGAGTTTCTCTCCATTAATAGCTAAATTAAATTTAGAATACAAAATAACTAAAGACCTAGATTTAAATATTTATTATAAGTATCAAAAAGCAAATTTTTGTAAGAGTAATTTAGTAGGCTTTAAGATTAATTATTTATTTTAAGATTTGAAAAAAAAGAAAAAATCATATAGCTATTGGGAATATAGAGTCGCTGCAGATGTAACAGGGTTAGATCGTTTTGTCTTAGCTGTTCTTTTTATTACAGGTGTCATTAGCATGGTTTCTCTTGCTGAATGGTGGTTTCAAGGCAAACACATTGTAAATTTTCCTTTATTTGTTTTATTAAGTACATTTTTTTGGTACGGAGTTTTTAGAGTCGCTTTAATTTGGGTTAATTATTTAAACATAACCAAACCTGCTTTTGTTCCCGCTCCTAAAAATGGACTATCGGTTGCTATTTTTACCACAAGTGCGCCAGGTGAACCTTTGTCTATGTTCGAGAAAACGTTTGAAGCTTTAAACAATGTAACTTACCCGCATACAACATATTTATTAGATAGTACCGAAGATGAAGCTTTTAAAAAAATAGCAGAAGACTATGGTGTAGTTTGGCTTAATTTAGCAAATTTACCAGGAGCAAAAGCAGGAAAAGTAAATAAAGCGTTGGAATTAACAAAAGAAGAATTTATATTAATATTAGATCCCGATCATATTGCATTTCCAAACTTTCTAGACCAAACATTAGGTTTTTTTAGAGATGAAAAAGTTGGATTTGTTCAAGTATCGCAAGGATATTACAATCAGTCGGCTTCTATGGTAGCCAAAGGTGCTGCCGAACAGACTTATTCTTTTTATGGACCCACTCAAATGGGGTTAAATGGTTATGGTTGTGCAGTGGCAATAGGAGCAAATTGTACCTTTAGAAGAAAAGCTTTAGAAAGTATTGGAGGCCATGCCGTAGCGTTGGCAGAAGATTTGGTTACTTCTATGCGAATACATGCCGAAGGATGGAAGTCTGTTTACAATCCAGTTATAGTGAGTAGAGGTATTGTTCCCGAAGAATTTGGTTCATTTGCTAAGCAACAGTTAAAATGGTCGAGAGGTGTTTTTGAAGTTTTGTTTGTCGATTATCCAAAATTGTTTAAAAAGTTTACGTTTTGGCAAAAGTTTTCTTATGGAGCTATCTCTTTTTATTATTTTACAGGGTTGTTAACAGCTTTTTTTATATTAATTCCTCCATTGTATTTTCTTACAGGGGCAATTCCAGCCAATATGGTTTTTTCAGAGTTTATAGTCAAAGGAGCGCCTATCGTTTTGGTAGCATTAGCAATTTATATTTATGTTCAAAAATTTATGTGTCATCCAGAAACTGAAAGAGGGTTTCATTGGAGAGCAATGATTTTAAAATATGCACTTTGGCCTATATTTTTATTGAGTTTTATATTGTCATTGTTAAATTATAACATACCTTATATTCCTACGGAGAAAAAAGCGAATGTAGGTTCGGTAACACCTTTTGCAAGACCTTTGATTTGGTATAATATTTTTTTTATAATTACAACCATAATGGTCATTGTAAATAGAGCTTATTTTGCTCCTGAAAGTGAATTGTTATTTACCTCATTGAGAACATGGGGAATGATAGGGTTTTCGTTTATAGCTTTTATCCTTTCTTCATTGGGACTTAAAGCAGCTTATGAAGCCGTTAATTTAAAATCGATAACACCTTGGGAAAACATTGAAGTAGATAACATAAAAATAGATAATTAACCAAAAATTATAGATTTAATTTAAGCCTATAATTTGATAAAAAATAAATAATATGAAAACATTAATTTTAGCAGGAGGATTTGGAACACGTTTGAGCGAAGCAACAGATTTAATACCTAAACCAATGGTTCCAATAGGTCCAGAACCAATATTATGGCATATTATGAAATCGTATTGTCACTACGGACATACCGATTTTGTTATTCTTTTAGGGTATAAAGGATATGTAATCAAAGAATATTTTATTAATTATTTTCAAAATAAAAGTGATATAACGGTAGATATAGCAAATAATAGTGTTGAGATTCTAAACAATCGTGCAGAGCCTTGGAAAGTAACACTATTGGAAACAGGTTTGCATACCATGACAGGAGGTAGAATAAAAAGAGCAAAAGAAGTTATAGGAAACGAAACGTTTATGCTAACTTATGGAGATGGAGTAGGCGATGTAAATATAGACGAATTAGTAAAATTTCATAAAAAACATGGAAAATTAGCAACCATGACATCGTATCAGCCAGAAGGACGTTTTGGAGGAATTGCTTTTGACGAAAAAGAAGAAAAAGTAGAGGCTTTTATGGAAAAACCAGCTGGAGACGGAGGCTGGATAAATGCAGGGTTTTTTGTTTGTGAACCTCAAGTTTTGGATTACATAACAGAAGGAGATGGAACAATATGGGAAAGAAAGCCTCTCGAAAACCTAGCAAAAGATGGAGAATTGTATTCTTATAAACATCGAGGGTTTTGGAAACCAATGGATACATTGAGAGATAACAAGCAATTAAATGACTTATGGAATCAAGACAAAGCGTTATGGAGGAAATGGTAGATTTTACAAAACTATTTAACGGAATTTATAAAGGTAAGAATGTTTTAGTTACAGGACATAATGGCTTTAAAGGAACGTGGCTTTCTGTTTGGTTAAACCAAATGGGAGCTAATGTTTTTGGCTATTCACTAGCTCCTAATGA
>CAMZKF010000213.1 GCA_947311095.1 uncultured Flavobacteriales bacterium | reverse complement strand
TATTCGTATAATGTATTTCGCCATTTAATTTACGCAATACGCAATACGCAATACGCAATACGCAATACGCAATACGCAATACGCAATACGCAAAATAAATGAAAGAAACCGATATAAAAAAGCAGTTTAGTAATAAGCGAATTATATTGCCTATTTTTGTTGGGCTAATAGTTTCGGGTTTACTGTTGTATTATAATTTAAGTGCTGTAAGGTTTGAACAAGTAGCAGAAGGAGAAGGGCTTTACACGTGGATAGACTCCAATAAAGATGGAGTAGAACAATTGGCTGATGCCAACGAATTTGCGTTATCAAAAAATGGGAATTATGTGAAAATTACATATAAAGAAATTCTAAAAGACATAAATTGGACAGCTTATACCGCATTTTGGTTAATTTTAGCTTCGAGTATGATGGTGTTAAAAGTAGCAATGTATATGTATCGTATTCGTTCGCTTACCGACAATGAATTATCTTGGAAACAGGCATTCAACGTGATTGCAGTATGGGAATTTGCATCGTCGCTTACCCCAGGAGTAGTAGGAGGAGCGGCTTTGGCAATGTTTATTCTAAATAGAGAAAAAATAGCATTAGGAAAAGCCACAGCTATGGTCATGATTACAACGATGTTTGACAATTTGTTTTTCTTATTGGCAATTCCTATCATGTATTTTTTAATCGGACAATCTACTTTTTTTCCTCCAATAGGGGGAACAGAATTTTTTGGGATTCACTTTGGAGTAGAAGGACTATTTTGGCTTGCCTATGGGTTTGTACTATTCTTTTTTCTATTTCTATTTGTAGGCTTATTGGTTAAACCAATTTTAGTTAAAAATACATTGAAAACACTATTTTCGTTTCCTTTTTTAAGAAGGTGGAAACAAAAAGCATTAAAAACAGGCAATGAAATCGAATTAGCATCTACAGTCTTGAAAGATAAATCGTGGAGCTATTGGTATAAACCATTTTTAGCAACTGTTATAGCTTGGACAGGAAGATTTATGGTTATTAATTTTATAATACAAGGCTTTGTTTCGACAAGTTTAGCCGATCATTTTAAACTATACGCACGAGAATTGGGAATGTGGATTATAATGCTGGTAAGTCCAACACCTGGAGGAAGTGGCGTTGCAGAATATTCTTTTACAGTATTTTTAGGAGAATTTATTCCCGTAGGAACTGCAATCGTATTTGCAATTCTTTGGCGATTGATTAGCTATTACCCTTATTTATTTTTAGGAGCGATAGTGTTGCCGAGGTGGATAAGTCGGACTGGGAAAAGCGTGTAACTAAATTATAAAAAATGAAACTAATAGCAGACAGTGGTTCAACAAAAACAGATTGGCGTTTACTTTCTAATGGGGGCGTTATCGCTAGTTTTAGTACAGAAGGATTGAATCCTTATTTTAAGAATACAAAAGAAATTTTGGAAGTATTAGAATCAGAAGTTTTACCATATATAGAAGAAGTGTCTAAAGTTTCAGAAATCTATTTTTATGGAGCTGGTTGTTCTTCGGAAAGTAAAAATAGAATCGTATTGAATGCTTTTAAAAATGTATTTAAGAAGGCTAAAACAATCGAAATTAATCACGACTTATTGGGAGCAGCAATTGCTTTGTGTGGGGACAAAAAAGGAATTGTAACCATACTTGGAACAGGAAGTAATTCTTGTGTTTTTGACGGATATAAAATAGTTGAAGAACAAAATTCGCTGGGTTATATACTTGGAGACGAGGGAGCAGGTTCTTTTATTGGAAAACAACTCATGATTGATTATTTGTATGGTAAAATACCTCAAAAATTAAGCGATAACCTAGAAAAAGAGTTTAGTTTAACAAAAGAGTTAATACTGGATAAGGTCTATAAACAAAAATTACCGAATCGGTATTTGGCAGGTTTTATGCCGTGGATAGGTGTTAATATTGAAAAAGAACATTATTTACAATCCTTAGTTAAAAATGCATTTGAATTATTTATTGGGCAACATATTTTAAGTTATTCTAATTATAGAGGACTTCCCTTAAATAGCGTTGGATCTGTTGGGTTTTACTTTCAAAAATACTTGAAAGAAGTAGCAGAAAAACAGGAGTTAACTTTAGGCAAGGTTATTCAATCTCCAATTGACGGAATGATAGAATTTTACAGTAAAATGATTTAAGAATAGCACCTAAGTAACTCATTTTTTTAAAGGAATTGAAACTTTTAATAGGTTTCTATTTTGATATAAGGCTAAAGTAAGTTTACTTAACGTGTTGATTCTTTCGTACCCTATCGAAAATTTATTAAAAACAAAAGTTCCTCCAAAGTAGATATAATCAGATAGTTGAGATCCCATATCTAGGGTTATAATCTTATATTTTAATTTTAAATTAAACTTATGCCCATTATAGTTTTTTAGAGCTCTTGTATAGTTATATGATGGAATTAACTCAACTTTTTTGAATGTAAAGTGATTACCAATTTGTACTGAAAAAAGTTCCTGATTTTGAATGAAGATGTTATTTATAGCAATTCCAACATAAAATTTATAATTATGATAAAGCGCCCCAAGGTTAACTCCGAAGTTATTAAGTGTTTCCGATTTTTCAGAAACTGTATGGTTAGACAATTGCGTACCTAAATTTATAAAATTATTTTTTTTGATATTCAATTCTTTAGCATAACCGATTAAAGAACTATTTTGAATATTCTTATTTGTAAAATGAGAAAAACTAAAACCATTGCCAAGGCTATCTTGTAAGCGTACGGAGAAGTACATATTGTGAGACCTAAAAAATATTCTGAATTTTGTATCGAACAAAAAAAAGAATATTTATGTTAGGATTA
>CAMZKF010000212.1 GCA_947311095.1 uncultured Flavobacteriales bacterium | reverse complement strand
GAAAAAACCAGTATTACTTTGTATATTTTCTTTATAAATATATCCCTCTGAAACAATAGTAGAATACCATCCAGCATCCCATTCTACAATGTTTAAATTAGTAGGCAATAATTTTATAACACCTAAAACATATAGGCTAAAAAAGACACTTATAAGCACCAAAACATGAACAACAACAATCCCTAAAAAGCTAAACCTACTGAACATAAATTATTTTTAAAAATGAAATAGAGTCACCTTTCTTTATTTTTATAATATAAGTTCCAAATGTTGCGCTTTGAGGAAACTCATTATAAGAATTTGTCATTCCTTTTTTACGAAATATTTCTTTTCCTAACAAATCGTATATCATTATATTAATATTCTCATCGGTATTTGACTCAATAACAAATCGTGTTTTGATTGGATTGGGGTAAACAATTAAATTATTCTTATGATGTTCTATATCTGAATAACATAACCGAACTTGTTCTTTTCGCTTTATACTTATTGTGTTATTTACATTAACTCTTTTAAGCTTCAATATATATGAGTCGGAATAGCCAAAAGTTTGAGAATTAGCAATTCCGCTAACAAAAACAACTGTATCATTGACTCTTCTCATTGCTGTAGGAAAATCATCATGTCCTCCATCATAAATATAGCCCCCTAGCCAATCACCCGTAGAAGTTGTCTTCATAATCATTGTTGATTGAACTCCATAAGCTCCAAAAGACTCTGTTATTGCAGAAACCAACAACTCTCCATTTGTCAATTCAATCAAATCAATACCTTTTTCATCTAAAGTATTTGATGCAGACTGTACTTGATGTAAATTAGACCAAATAAAACTTCCAGAACTATCAACTTTAAAAAGGTAAGTATCTTTAGTTGTTGAAGTATAACTTGATGTTGTCCCGAAACCAACAATTCCACCATCTAAAGCTCTAATAACACTATTACATTCATCATCATTTAAACCTCCATAAGTATTAGTCCATAAAGTATCTCCTGTATTCGTGTTAATACTAATTAACAAAACATCTCTTTCCTTCCCTGTTACTTCAGAATATCCACAAGCAATAAAAATAGTATCATTATAACTGATGATTTTAGTTAATTTTTGGTTTTTAATTTGAGGATACGTATAAGTCCATAAAGTATCTAGATTCATATTCATTTTAAATAATAACGCATCATAATCAACTCCATTATGTGTTTCTCCTGCTCCTATCAAAAAATCATTACCAACAGCTATATCTTTACAGAAAGTCCAATCCTCAAACTCAATGGTCGCTGATTTTTGAATATTAAATGCCGTATCCATTTTAGAAATATAAATGTCATAATTTTGGTTTTTATTAGTATACCCAGCAATAAAAATGGTATCTAAAGAATATGTTTCTATAGATTCTATTACTTTAATATTATCAGCTCCTATCACAATCCTATTATAAATAGAATCATTTTTTTGTTTCACAACAAAACCATTATTATACCCGCATTCGTTAGTATTTCCGACTATATATAAAAAATCAGACAAGGTATCTAAATCCGTCGTATATTCATTGCTGTCATTCCCAAAAATAGTATAACCAACCTCTGACACTTGCCCAATTCCACTAAAACAAACCAGTCCAAAGAAAATAAAAATTAATGCTTTCATAGTATATAAGTTAAGTTAAGTCCTATTGATTTTCCAAATGCTTTTTGAGACACAACCCCAATTAAATTGTTTGAATTTATTCCTATATTCATTTTTTTTAAATGTGCTTGTGCGCTTATTCCCCATTGAAAATTTGCATACCCTCCATGACTAACAAATGTTGATACGCTATATTTTTCATTCATTTTTACGTTTCCTCCTGCATACAAAAGAGCTTTGTATGCGCTTCCATATTTAAACCGAAAACCATAGATTAATTCTATTCTTTTCTGGTAAGAAGGTATTTGATAAAAGTAAATTTCGAAAGGGAGAAGCGAAATGCTATTTTTTATTTCTGTTGTCACACCTAAAGAATCTTGAATAGAATTGGAAGTAAGTAAACCTTCTCCTATATTTTTTAAACTACTAACTTCTAAACCATTGTATTTATATTTTGTGTTTGCGGTAATTATATAAGTGTTTTTTTGAGAAATAACTCCTAAATTTTTAATTCCAACCACTACTTTTTGCCCTTTTTTATTTTCGTTTAATGAAAACATGGTTTCATAATCTATCCCTATTCCCATGGCATTATTTGCTAAAAACTTAATGGATGAATTTGTATCTACGGCATAATAACTTCCATCGATGTCAACTTCTAAATAATTTCCATTGGTACCGGTATAAAATGTTCCATCTATTATTTCAGCTCCTGTGTTATTGTTAAAAGAAGAGAGGGTAACTCCAATTTTATGTTTGTTTTTCTTATTCAAACCAAACGAGAATTGATTGACATCTCTAAGGTAAAATGCAGACGGAGATAAAGTCGCTTTTTGATTTTCTAATATCTTATTTCCATAAAAAATAAGTTGATATGCATCGTTGGTAAATTGAGTTCCAATATTGTAATGATAAGATAATCCAACATAAAAACCCCAATCTTTAAATAACAAATTTTGAGTATTGGAATAATAAATTTCTGAACTCAACTCTGCTCCTAAATAATTTACTCTTTTTGCTTTTTTTAATGCTTTATTTTTTAATGTTTCATCAACAAAACCTCCGTAAATAAACTTATCCATCATTTGATTATTAAATATTGATGAACTATAATATCCTCCTGCATTTACAGCAATAAAAATATTAGCCGTGTCTTTACCCATCGTGTAAACTGAGTTATTTCCAAGCTGTTGGGCAAACATATTTAAATTCAAGAGGAGAAACACTATGTAGAATATATTTTTCATTTACTTTATACTATTTTGATATATAAAATCAGTCAAAACCTTAAACTTTAAATGATAACTGTCGTAAATCACAATTGGGTTGGTAGCAGGAGGCGAATTAAAAGTGATTGCCAAAATTAATTGATTGTTTTGTTTCAATAGTTCTATATCTTCTTCTTGCAAAATTATTTCATGATTGGAAATTTGAGCAGTAGTTACCTCTTCGTTATTATCGATAAAAGCTGATGTAACTGTAGTAGATGAAAACAATTCTTTAGTATTTAAAGTATTACGAAGCGACAATTTAGCAGCTAAAGGAAAGCCATTTTCTATTTCTATTTTTAACTTACCACTTACTAATTGTTTCAATTTTTCTGTTCCCAAAGTAATGGTATCGACCACTATTAAATTACTAGCCAAAAAAGAAAGCGGCATATCGACATCCATGTTGACTTCAAAAGGAGAATTAGCATATACAAAATCGTTGTGACCAGAAACATTTCCCAATGGGTTTAATTCTAAATCAAGGTTATAAAGTACGGAGTCGGGTAAATTTTCTATCCAACTTTCTATATTTGAGTTAGCCGAAGTAAACTGACTTGAAAACTCAGTTGGCTGAACGACACCCCCTATTTTATACGCCCTATTGATATGATTTTCACTTCCTATTATAGCATGTATCAGCGATATTGTATTGGCAGCACTAACCGACGTTAGATTATTAATGGTAAAAGCTGCATCGACTCCTATTCCATTCAAAACTTTAAAGCCAACCGACACTTGTGTTAAATCAATTCCTCCTCCAACAATACTATTCATTTGAGCTATTTTACTGGTTTCATTTACGGTTGGTAAAACTTGATGTCCAAAATACCCTTTTGCGTATTCTAATTGAATGTTGGAAAGGGTGTTGTCTATAAAAATCGAATCTTGATTAGAAAGCAACAAATCGTTGGGGTGAGAAGGAGACAACGTTACATCTACCGAAGTACTTAAAGTGTTATACCAATTTTGATTTATTCCAGTTAGAGGAATAGTATAACCAGCTAAAGAAAACGAACCAGAAACAGAGGAATTTGAACTATTAGCAGCAGGAACTGTAACAGTTTTACTAAAACTTTCTCCTGCGTCATTAAAAGCATTCGCTATTTTGTATTCATAAATAATTTCTGCGGGAATATTGCTTCTCAACGAATAATTAACCGAGCCGTTTGCTACTTTAAATTCAACCAATTCTGCCTCATTAATACCCAATATATTATCGGTTGGTTGAGAAATAAAAGTTTGTCCAGGACTAAAAGTAACTCCTACACTATAAGGGATTGTATAATCGGTGTGCAATGTTGTGTCAGGAATTTTAACAATAGAATCAAAATCTAGGCGATAAATATTAGAGGAAAATTTTAATTGAATAGAATGGTCGGAATTTACAGCTAAAATAGAATCTTTTAGTAAATCGTTAATAGTTAAGTCGCCATAAACCAAAGGTGCAATGTAATTTGCGTTCCAAGTTAATGGTTTATTATCTTTATTACAGCTTGAAAGCATAAAAATAAACATGATAAAAAACGTTATTTTAATATAAAAAGTCGTCATAATAATTCAAATATAGTTAAAGTTCTTATTATAATAATATTCTTACTAAATAAAATAAAGACAAATTAAAAACTTAGAAATT
>CAMZKF010000211.1 GCA_947311095.1 uncultured Flavobacteriales bacterium | reverse complement strand
TATATTCACATTCATTTAAAGGCCATTTAATTTTCGTTCAAATTTTAAACTTATCTTCCTTTGGGGAAAGAGGCGGATAAGCATATAATTTAAACTATGAATTAATGGATGTTTTTCAAAAAAAAAAGGCTTTGTGTTCAAAACACAAAGCCTATCTCTATTTTTATATTAGTTTTTATCCTTCACAACTTGCACACTCTTTCTTTTGTTTGAATTTTTGAGCTGCATTCATACTGTGTTGATAATACATAGATTTTATTTTTAATCTCCATGCCGTAATGTAAATATCATTTATATCTTTAATTGGCATGTCTGGGTGTACCATTACGTTTATAGATTGAGCTTGGTCGATAAATTCTTGTCTGTTAGAAGCTTGATATACGATAACTTTTTGGTCTATTTCTGAGTATGTTTTAAATACGTCTTTCTCGTGGTCTGTTAAAATACTCAAGTGCTGAACAGATCCGTCATTATCTCTAATACTTTTCCAAACTTCGGCTGTGCTTTGTCCTTTACTTTCTAAAAGAGCTACTAAATATGGGTTTCTTATTGTTGTTTTTATTTTAGCAATATCTTTTACGTAACTATTAGACCACATTGGTTCTATGCCTTGAGAAACTTGTCCTAAAATAAAAGCAGAAGAAGTTGTTGGTGCAATAGCGTTTAATGTAGTGTTACGTCTTCCGTATCCTTTTAAAATAGAAGGTTCTCCATATAATACGGCTAATTCTTCAGATGCTTTGTAAGATTTTTCCTTAATAGTTTTAAATATTTCAGAGTTTAATTCGTAAGCTTCGCTGCTGTCAAAAGAAAGCATTTTAGATTGCAATAAGGAGTGCCAACCTAAAGCTCCTAAGCCTAACGCTCTATTATCTTTTGCAAAATTGTAGGCTTTTTCCATAAAAGTAAAGGTCAATTTATCGTCTCTGTCATCGGAGTCTCTATAAACTTCTAGTTTTTGGATAAATTCTTCCATTACTGCGTCTAAGAAGTAAGTTAGAGTTTCGACAGCGTCTGTATTTTTCCACTTATCATAATGTAGTAAATTGACAGAAGATAGACAGCAAACAAAAGACCAGTCATCATTGGTTGGAAGCATGATTTCTGTACATAAATTACTTCCATAAATTTCTAAGTTTTTATCTTTATAAACATCAACAGTTCCATTGTTGGCATTGTCGCTAAAGAAGATATAAGGGTATCCTATTTCTCCTCTTCTTTGCAATACTTTTGCCCATAGTGATCTTTTTTCAGCATCTCCGTCAATCATTTCCTGCATCCATTCATCACTTACGGTAACACCGTGTGTTAATTCTTGAATTGGATTTCCTTCTGTTCCTATTTCTAAAAATTCTTTAATATCTGGGTGACTGATAGGTAGGTAAGGAGCGAAACGACCTCTTCTTACAGAACCTTGACTGACAACGTCAACCATTTTTTCAAATAATTGCATAATATGTACAGAACCAGAAGATGTTCCATTGTTTTTTACGTCAGTACCTCTAGCACGTAGTTTTCCGAAGTAACCAGAAGTTCCACCTCCAAGTTTAGACATCATGCCTACTTCTGATTGGCTAAACAAAATATCGCCCATGTCGTCGGCTATGTGAGAACCAAAACAGCTAATAGGTAAACCTCTTTTTTTTCCAAAATTAGACCAAACAGGAGAAGCTAAAGAGTAGTACCCCTCTGCCATATAATTATAAAATTTATTGGCGAAACCTTCTATTTTTAGAATGTCTTCAGCATTTTGAGCTATTTCCATTATTCTTTCTTCTGGAGATATACCGTTTGTTAAATATCCAGAGGCTAAAAATTTTCTACTATTTTCTGTAAGCCAAGAAATTTTACTCTTGCTCATTTCTGCTCTCGCTTCCTTTTGTGCTTGTACTAGCATTTCGTAATCAGTTGTTTTTTTTATATTTTGTTCCTTGTTGTTCATATAATATCTTAAAATAAGTCGTCTCCTGTTATACTTTTAGTTCGTTTACTATAATTGATTGATCTTTTCACAAAGAAATCGCCGTGTTTTGTTCCTATAATTTCGTCATCGAACCATTCTGTTTTTTCTACTAATTTTTGATCGACTTCAAATACTTTTTCTATCCCTATACTTTCTAGTGAATTGTTAAATCTATTTTTTATAAATTCATTAATTACATCTTTTGGTAAAAAATCCAATTCTCCTTTTTCGAATATCCAATCTATAATGTCACTCTCTGATTCAAAGGCTTCTTTACAAACTTCTCTAATTGTTTGATTGTAATCGGCATCGAACCAAGTTGGGTTTTCTTTTTTTATTATTTTAATAATGTCAATACCAAAATCGCCGTGTATTTGTTCTTCTTTAGATGTTGCTTCTACGACATTAGAAATACCTTTAAATAAGTTTTTATGTTTATTGAATGCCATTATAATCAAAAACTGAGAAAATAATGATACGTGCTCTATAAATAAAGAAAACAATAAGATTGACTCAGCATAGTCTTGGTTATCGTTACTTTTAGCATTTTTTAAAGCGTGTTCTAAATATTGAACCCGTTTCATTATAACTGGTTTTTTCTTTAGGTTTTTAAATTCATTATTTAATCCTAATATTTCTAACAAATGAGAATAAGCATCTTGGTGTCTAACTTCACTTTCAGAAAAAGTAGCTCCAACAGAACCAATTTCAGGTTTAGGCATTTTTTGATAGATGTCTCCCCAAAATGTTTTAACAGCTACTTCTATTTGAGAAATTGCCAACATTGTGTTTTTTAATGCGTTTCTTTCTGATTCTGACAATGCTGTTTTATAATCTTGAATGTCACTTGTAAAATTAAATTCGGTATGAATCCAATAAGAATGCCTGATTGCATCTACATATTCGTTTAACTCAGGATATTCGTAAGGTTTTAAATTTATTCGTTTTTCAAAAATGTTTGATTTTCTATTTCTAGCTTGTTCGTCTCTATATAGTATGTATGCTTTTGCTACTAAACGAAATGGACTGTCCATTAATTTATCTTCTACTATATCTTGAACTTGCTCTACTGTTGGAGTGTAAGAATAATCTTTTAATTTACGTTCCAATAATACACCTAAAACAATTTTAGACATTGCCGATGCATCTTCTCTTGAACCTTGCTCTACCGAAAGCATTGCTTTTTCAATTGCTTTTGTAATGTTGTCTAGACTAAAAGAGGTTATTTCATTGTCTCTTTTTATAATGTGAGTAATTTGCATAGTCGCTTATTTGTGTTAAAAAATAATAGGTCGTTTTTAGGGATTACAAAAGTTAAAAAAAAACTTCCAAAAATCAAGTTAAAAAAGTTCACATTTTGTTTAGTTATTAACAAGTTTTTTTAACTATCTGGCAATCAGTTTATTTTGTGTAAATGTTAAAAATACAGACGTAATCTACTGAAAATCTTTTGGTTATAAAATTACTATAAGAATTTTAATAAGTCAATGATTTGAAATAATCGTTTTCAACAGGGGGGTGTATAAAATGTCTCTACTAGCGATTTTTAGGTTGTTTTATAGATGTAAAATATTATTAGATCACTGTTTTTTACCTAAAATTAGAACGAGTATAATGGGGGGATAGAAAGTGAATATTGGAGGGGGTGGAAATAAAAAGGGTAGAGTTTATCTTTCTGTTTTTTGATAAAAGCATCAACGTCATAATTTTTCTAGCTATTGAACTGAAAAAGATTAGCTTTTTATTCAATATTGTTTAGCTTATAATTTTGAAAAACTTGCTTACAGGTTGTTTTTTGTAACGAACTTTATTTAATTTCTTCTAAATTTTTATCGTATAATCCTACAAGAATACTTTGTCCTTTGGCATCTACCATTAAGCCTCCGTATTTTGCTTTTTCATATTTTTCGGCACTTCCTTCTTCAAAAAAATAAGATTCTGCTCCTATACTTATACCTCTAAATGGCTTAGAATGAAAGCGAATAGCATATTCTTTTTCTGATTTTGGTTGTAATTCGGGCTGAAGTCTTTTTTTGTGAGCGATTCTATTTGAATCTAATTCGATAATACAGTATCCTAATGTTAAATTGTTCTTATCTCTAGTCATAGCATAGTTAAGACGCATGTAATCGCCTTGCATTAACGAACGAGGATCGACGGGAGCCAACTCCAACAAGACTAATGTTCCGTTTGCTAGAGTATCTTCTTTATGAAAAAGAGATTTGTTAAATAGAATTAATAATATCCCTAAATTTAATAGTATTATGATTGATTTATAGTTTTTCATAATCATTGTTTTTAGAGATTATAAAATAAAGGGATAAGAATAAAATTCCAGACCCGAAAAGTAAAATAGATTTCGTTAAAAGTGTATAGTTTAAATCATAATAATATTGAAAAACAGAAAAAACAAGCATTAGAATAGCTAAATAAAACCCTGTTTTGTCATTGACATAAAAACTTAAAAGAAGCAACAAAAAAGAACCAAGAATAGAAGGTGAATAAGCTGTTAGAAAAAGGAGTAGTAAGCTAATTCCATAAGCGAAATATTGAGTCCGTTTTTCATCTATTTCAAGTGTTTTCATAATTTTTGAAACGATATAAATAACGATTCCAAATAAAACAATTGAATACAACCAAGTATAAGAAATATTAAAATCAAATAAGTACCGCATTCTTAAAGCTCCTAATCCGACCAAAAACGAAACGACTAATCCTATTCGTACAGGGTCATACAATTTAGAGAATGTTTTATTTTTAGTGATTATTTTTGATTCAAATAGGTACATGAACGACATTGCTAAAACAATGAGCGTATTGAAAAAATAAATACTGTTAAAATTATTGTAACTTTGAAGCATTATTAAGATAAAAAAGCTCGAGATAAAAATTAAAGTAGAAACAAATGCTAGTATAAAATCTTGAACTAAGAATAAAGTAACCAATGTGATTAGCATTATAAGTATCGAAATAATTGACTCATTCAAACCTTGTAATCCAAATATAAATAATCCAATACCTACTAGATAACTTGTTATACTAAGGGTGTCGGTAATGATTAAAGTTGAATTTTTGTTTAGAATAATTGAAGCTAACATCAATAGCAAACCTGTAAAAACTAAACTTATTTCAGAATTGTAAATACCTGTTATAGCCAAAAATCCCATGAATGAAGAAGTAGCAAACAAGCCTCCTATAATAGACAATAATTTGATTGCTAAAGTTCGCTCAGACGAGGTTTCGTGGTGTTGGTATTCTTGTAAAATAGCTTCCTTATCAAATACTATTTTTTGGGAAGATAACCTTTGTATTTTATCTATTATTTGATTACTTCTATTTTCCATTCTTCCAGGTTTTTTGAAAATATAAAAGCATTTTTATAACTAAAGTAATGCTTACAATAATAAACCCACCTATAAATGAGAAGATGAAAAAGTCATTAAAATTCATTTTTTTTATCAAAAAGGACGTAAAAACCATAATTAAACTAAGTGGAATAATAGAAAGGTAAAAAAGCTGTTTTGTTTTATATCCATAATAAATTCCCAATGAATATAAGAATAGAGAAAGAATAATTATTAAAGAATAATATTCTGCTTTTTTATAACTATACATTCCTGCAATTAAACTTAACGTTAACGAACTAATAACAGAAAATGAAAGAATGTATGTAAACCATTTTGGGACTTTATTTCCTGTACTTTTAAAAAAGATAGAGGCAAGCAAAAAGAAACTATTACCAATAATAAAATAGCTAGAAAGTAATAGTTCTGGAATTTCAATAGCATTTTGATGTACATACAAGAGCGAAGTAAGGTTGATTAAACCAATATAAAAAAGCCATAAAATACTAAAATGACTTACAAATACCCAAAGAGAAACTGCCATTGTCCAACCCAAAAAAAAGTCATAAGCATTGGCTCCTGTTTGATATATTTGTCCAAAAACAGCGAATAAAACACCTACAAGCATTGCAGCTCCTGTAAGTAATATGTTTTTGTACAACAATTTTACTTTTGAATAAACGGAAATTAAAACCATAGAAACAATAAGCACTTCTATTATTCCTAATTTAAAAAACTTATGTAAATCATTCCAATTGTAGGCAAAAAAGAATAAAATTCCAATGACCGTAAAACCAATGCCTAAGCTTAAAAAAAAGAGTTCTAAAAATTTTTTCCAGCTGTGTTTATCATTGTAAACTTGCGTTTTTAATGTTTCTGCTAC
>CAMZKF010000210.1 GCA_947311095.1 uncultured Flavobacteriales bacterium | reverse complement strand
CTTAGTGTTTTTTCGACACTCAATTTAAGTGCAAACGACACTTTTTTTCAATTGAGCAGGGAGCCCCTGCTGGCAATTATTTGAATGTAAAAAGTTGCAGTAGTATAAAAGAATTAGCTAATACGGGATGATGTGCTAAACACAAGTATTGACATAGCTAATAAGTCTATTATTTTTTCATTATATAATTTAATCCTATTGACAGGTTTGATTCTAGTGCAACCATAGGAAATTCACTTTGATTAGCAAAATAAACTTTTGTTCTTACAGGATAATAATAAGGCATGTTTAATTGTGTTATAATTTTTAATTTTCGAGTAAGACTATATTTGTAACCAAAATAAATTCCTGCGCTCAAAGATTCATGTTTAATAGTTGTTTTTTTTACGATTGTTTGTGGTTCATCTGGAGGTTTGGTGTATTGAGAAGGGAACTTAAAAAATACTGTTAAATCGTCTTTAATAATATAATACTTAATAAATGCTCCAATAGAAAATACATTTTTTTTATTATATCCGACTATCCAGTCATTATTAATCAAGCATCCAAAACCGACCCCTCTATTATTCGATTTATAAGCGTATTCCCAATAATACATTCCATTATGTATTGGCTGAATCCCTTCTGGCAAAACATAAGGCGTTTCTCCTTTAAAATTTCCTCTAGCATAATCTCCAAAAGAGATTGACAAGCCCCAAGATGCTGTTTTTCTATGGAGAAACAAATTTGTTTCTTCAAACAAAGCATGTTTACTAAAGTGCAGGTTTTCAGAAGTACTTAGCTTTTGAGATATTCCTATTATAGGGAATAATAATATAAAAAATAAATTATTCATATAATTAATAACCTTTACATGATTCCTACACTGCGAAACACCTCCGTAATTTCCCGTAGCTTCCTGTTCTTGATATTCGCAACAATATTTCTCTCTAAATGGAGGTTGCCAAGTCCATTGATAGCACTCTTTAGTACAAATTCTATTTACATTCATATTACAGACTTCAATCCAGTTTTCCTTACATAATTTAACCTCTAAAATACAAGGATAGATTCACGTCGGTACAAAATGTCTAGCTCCATCTTACCCTTTCCATCTCTACTCTTCTAATTCTAGCAATGTTTTGACCGATAAAAAAGGGCCTCTTTTTAAATTTGTTAACACAACAGCAAGTTCATTAAAATCATTGTTCATTATAAAATAAGTTCTAAATCCTTTCCACCATCCAGTATGAAAAACAATGTAGTTTCCATTTTCTCGGCGAAGTAAGCGAAAACCATAACCGTAGTTTTTTCCGTTCTTTTTTGCTTTGCTTTTGGGGGTTGTTGCGAGCTTTAGCATTTTATTTGAAATGAGTTTTTCATTTCTCAATCCTTCATAAAATTTAAATAAATCTTCTACACTAGAGTAAACTCCTTTGTCTCCCACAACGCCGTTTAAGTAAATGTCTTGAAAGGAATTAAATGCTCCATTGTAAGCCGTTACAGGGTTAATTAAATCGCTTTTGTTTTCTCTGTTGTAAACAACGGTGTGGTTCATTTCTAGAGGGGTGAAAATTACTTTTTTGAGGTGTTCTTCAAAATTTTCGTTGGTTACTTTTTCTATAATCGAAGCTAAAAGCAAATAGTTGGTGTTGCAATAGTTAAAACGAGTATTTGGAGTGTAATTAATGATAGGAACAATATCGGCCATGATGGAAATAACATCTTCATTTGTTATTGTTTTGTGTTTGTCTGGCCAAATAGAATCTGGAGCGTCACAAAAATAAGTGTATTGACTCAAACCCGAACGATGAGACAATAATTGTTCGATGGTAATTCCTTGGTAAGGAAAGCTCGGAATGTATTGTTGTACAGAATCGGAAAGCTTTAATTTTCCTTGTTCTACAAGCATTAAAGTAGCGATAGCTGTAAAAGGTTTAGATGCCGATGCGAGTTGAAAGGTACTTGCTGTCGTTAAGCTGTCTTTGGTGTCTAAGGAAGAAAAGCCATAGGCTTTTTTTAATACGAGGTGATTATTTTTTGCGTATAAAATAGTTCCATTAAACGTTTTTTCATGAAAGCGTTTTTTAAAAAATGTGTCTATTTTAAATGCTAATGGAGCGTATAAACTGTCAAAATATGCTGAAGAATCAATTTGTATAGGAAGAGAAATTTCGGTTGTAACTACTGGAATTTCACTTGTTGCATTATTTTTATTTGTAGTGTTGTTTTTACAAGAAAAAAGGAATGTAAAACAACCAATAAATAGAAAGATAAATATAAATTTCACGATATAGTATAATTTAAATGTACTTTTGTTTTGCGTTAGAGATGGAAGTGGTAGCTTTTTGGTTTTTAACAAATTAGTAAAACTTAGCCTAAAAGAGTGATTTTATGAGCTCCTTTTTGGCTTTAGTGTACTATTGTTAAAAACAAAAACTACAAACGGACAGCTTGTTTAAACGCCCTCTTTATTTCTCTGTCAATATTAGCCTCCAAAAACCAAGTATAGTTGAGCAAAACCAGCTGCCATACCCAATACAGCTCCAATCATAATAAGTTTAAGCTCATCTTCTTGAAATACAGGTCTAAGAAAACCTACAAAATCTAAAGGAGTTAAAGCCTGCATTTTTGTTGTAAATACATTTTCTAAATCCATTACTTCGTCGGCATAATTAAAAACAGGTTTTACCGATTGAGGGAGCTCTCTAACAACTTTGTCTAGTACCACGTTTTTCATTTTTTCATAGTTTCTTTTCCCTGTCATTAAGCTTACTACCGATTTAGAAACGCCTACGCCTTCGTCAATTGCTCTGTCGGCATGTTTGAGTACCAAGTTTACAAATCGTTCTTTAGTCGAGCCATTTATAATAGCGGCAAATATTCGGTCAAAAGTAAAAATTTCAGCAGTCAACATTTTAGCATATTCTTCCGATACTTCGTTTTGTCTTTTTATAAATAACCCTTGAAATTTCATGCCTAAAAAAGATTTTTCTTCAATTGGTTCAAATATTAATTTTAGAGCTAACCAATTTGTCGCATACCCAACAATAAGACCTGCCAATGGCAAAATCCACCAAATAGGGTAGAAGTACCAAACGCCCATTTGAATAATTCCAAAAATAAACCCAAAATAAAATCCAGAACGTTCAATAAATTTAAACTCTTCTTTTCCACAGTTCAAAAACATTTCGACCATTAATTGTTTGTCGGCCGTCAAACGGTTAACCACCATTTCTTCAATGTTAAATACATCTTCAATGTTTTCTTTCAAATCGACCATTATTTCAGAAACTACATCGGGCATGTCTCTCGAAATACGAGCATAAGTCATTCTTTTTACCGATTCAGGGATTTTAGTCCAAATTTCTGGAGATTGATTTCCCATTACATCGTCCATAATTTCTTGCGATATACGGTCAAACTGGGGGCGCATTTCATCGGCGACTTGCTGAGGGTCTAGTTGAGCAAACAATTCTTTTACATCAATCAATTTTGTAGTCCACAAATCAACTGAAATTTTTGCCATTTTTTTAGCTTTAGAAGGTATTATTCCCTGCCAACCAATGTAAGGTTTTATTCCCCAAAATTCCAAAGGATAAAAAGTCATTTTTAAAGCAAGTACATTTGTTCCCCAACCTACAATTCCACTTATTATTGGAATAGAAATATATTGGAGTAGCGTACCGTAAGTTTCTAAGAATTCAGCCATAGTTTTAGATTGTTTTGAGCCTAAAAATAGATAAAACTTTGATGCTTTTTTAATTTTTATGCAACTTTTTTTAGAAAATCTATTATTATGTGCTATATTTAGGGTCTAAAACAAATTTACATCACCTATTAATCAAGCAAATGAAACGATACTTAGCATTTAATATTCTAGCAATTCTTACCGTAGCAATGTTTACGTTATCTTCTTGTCATAAGGTAACACATAATACAATTTTAAAAGGTCAATTCCACCTTAATGCCTTTGAAATCAATGGAGGTTCGACCAATTTTATGGGAGGAGTATTGCCCAATTATTTAGATTCAGATAGTACTGTAATTGGCGATTATGTTATTTATATGTTAGACAATGGACTCATGAGAGGAGAGTATTATTCTAACGACACCCTTGTTTATTATAGAACAGGAATATGGGATATGCCTGCAAAAAATAAAATATACATGAACTTAGATGTCTTTGTCGATGGAACTTTCGATATTGAAACCATCAATAAAAATGAAATGTTGATGAGCACCGATGATAACAATATCAAGTTTTTTAACATAGGAAGCGTTGCTAGTACCTTGAGAATCTCAAATGGAAAAGCAATGGATCCAAGTACTACTAAACCTAAATAGATAAATCTGTTTTGGGTGTGCCCCAAGGGTCGGGTCATCCGCACTCGCTTTTTTTGTTTTTCGCAAGGAAAAAAAACAAAAAAGAGCTCAAACAAAGCTACTACCCCTCACACATTTTTTTAGCGTTGTAATTTTTTTTGATTAATTATTAAAGCTTT
>CAMZKF010000209.1 GCA_947311095.1 uncultured Flavobacteriales bacterium | reverse complement strand
TATATACTACTTTTATATATAAACACCATCTCATTCTCATAAAAATACTTTTGCATATTTATATAGATGAGCAACAGGACACCGTGAATCAGAATATTCACAAACAACACAACATTTTTTACTTTCATTAAAAACACTTACTTCTCTGTTGCAAGAATTACAAATATAGGCGCTCAGGCATTTATCTGTTGGAATAATTAATTCTTGTTTTTTACACAATAAGGACAGATTATATGAACTTTTTAATATCTCTATTATTATGTGTCCCTAATAAGGATATCAAATAAAAAACACCTCATTGGTGTTTTCTTGAAAAACTATTTTCCAGCAACGGTATCTTTTAGAGCTTTTCCAGCCTTAAATTTAGGAACACGTTTTGCTGCAACCTGTACGGTTTCACCTGTTCGTGGATTTCGTGCGGTTCGTGCATCTCGCATTACCCCTTGGAATTTTCCAAACCCTGCAATATCAACAGTTCCTCCTTTTGCCATTTCTCCTGCCATAGCATCAAAAAGTGCTTTAATAACTTCATCTGATTGAACCTTTGTTCCTCCTACAATATCAAGTACGATATTCGATAAATCTTGTTTTTTCATATTTTAAATATATATTTAAGTTAAATAATAATAAGCTGAAATGCCTTTGCCTTTCATAAGGCTATTATATAATGGTTTTTGACAAAGAGGCAAGTCTTTTGTATTTGACATATATATATTTATATTATAAAACAAAAAAAAACGAATTATTTTCGTTTTTTAATAATATCATCAATAATCCCATATTTTTTAGATTCACCTGCATCCATCCAGTAATTTCTATCCATATCTGTTTCCACCTTTGAAAGTTTTTGTCCTGTTGAGGATGCAATCATCTTAATAAGTTTCTTTTTAATTTTATTAACATTTTCAGCTGCAATAACAATATCTGATGCCTGTCCTTCTATCCCTGAAAGAGGTTGATGAATCATAACCTCTGAATTTGGCAGAACAAAACGTTTTCCTTTTTTTCCTTGAGATAAAATCATCGCACCCATTGATGCGGCAAGTCCAATACATATTGTCGAAACATGAGGTTTTATAAAATGCATCGTATCAATAATAGCCATACCAGCTGAGACCGAGCCACCAGGTGAATTTATATATAAAGTAATATCCTTGTCCGCATTTTCCTGTTCTAAATGAAGGAGCTGTGCAACAATGGTATTTGCCATACTATCCTCAATCTGACCTGCGACAAAAATAATACGTTCTTTTAATAATCGTGAATAAATATCATAGGCACGTTCTCCTGCGTGCGTTTTTTCTATAACGGTTGGAATTAACATAGTTCAAGTATAGCTAATTTGGAAAAGAAAAAAAGAGTTTAATCTTATTTAACTCTCATATACATAATATTGTAAAAAATACACTATAAAAGTGTATTTTAATAAAATTATTTTTCCCCTTCTAAAAATTCAAATACCTTTTGATGGGTCAAAACTGATGCGACATATGAACGTACATTATTCTCATCAATATTTTTTTGGTCTTTGTATTGTTCCATGATTTTTGAAACTTCATCGTTTATATCTTTGTCAGAGGCTTCAATTTTTTCTTTTGTGGCAATTTCATTTAACATCAATTGTGTTTGCGCACGTTTTTTACCTTGCTCTGCCCATTCTGTTTTGTAGTCATCACGTGTTTTATTAATTGATTTTAGATAGTCATCAAACTGCATCCCTGTCATGGCAATATTACCCTCGAATTCATGCATCATTTTGTCAACCTCATAATCAATCATCATCTTTGGAACCTCAATCTCAGAATCTGCTAAAATCCCATCAATAATAGCAATTCGTTTTTTCTCAATATTTTTTGCTTCTTTTTCAGCCTTAATATTTTCGGTAATTTTTGTTTTAAAATCTGCTACATTTTCAAATTTTCCGACTGTTTTTACAAAATCATCAGTTAATTCTGGTAGATCAGATTCATCAATATCATTCCATGATTTTGCAACTTCACCTTCTGCAAGATTTTCAGTCATGGTTTGTTGTGCACGCATTTTACGAATATTATTTATTGCATCATCTATTTCCTTGTCTATTACCTCAACAACATCTTCTTTTTTCATTTCTATCTTTGCAATTTTTTTATAGTCTCCTAGTTTTACCTCCGGTAAAACTGCTGTGGTTAATTTAAATTCTAGGTCTGAACCTTCAGCAATTTTTGTAATCATAATCTGTGGATGTCCAATAGCTTTAACATTTGTTTTTTCAAGAACCTCTACATAAGCACCTGAAATTGCACGTTGTGCCATTTCTTCTAAGACACGCATTGGTTGAATATGTTTCATAGCTATGTCATGTGGAACTTTTCCTTCACGAAATCCATCAATTTTTACATTTTTTAATGCTTCAGTTTCTACTTCTGCACGATAATTCTCTAATACCTTTGATGGCAAGGTCACAGAAATTTCTACCTCTGCATTTTCTAATTTTTTTACATCTGTTTTCATATAGACCAAATCATAACAAAATAGATAAAAATAAAAAGCATTTTAATGCTTTTCTAAAATCTTATATAAATTATTTACTGTATTTTGCATCATACAAATCAATTGATTTTTGAACAGCTGCAAAAGCTTCTTCTTTACCTCCAATACTTTCAATTTCTACGGTAAATTCTTTTCCTTTAAGATTTTTATAAGTCCTGAAAAAATCAACCCACTCTTTAATCATATGTTTATTAACATCTTCTAAGTCTTGTGCTTCATCAAAACGTTTATCATCAACAGGAACGGCAATAATTTTAAAATCTGACTCTCCGTCGTCAATCATATTAATAATTGCCACAGGACGTACCTTTACCATAATACCTGTAGTTAATGGATAGGTTGTTTGTACAAGTACATCTAATGCATCACCATCATCCCACAATGTCTGAGGAACATACCCATAATCAAAAGGGTAAGGTGATGACCCATAGTTTACTCGATCAAGAGCAATAATACCTGTTTCTTTGTCTATTTCATATTTGTTATAGGATCCTTTTGGAATCTCAATAATACAGTTCATCTCGTTAGGAATGTTTTTTCCTCGAGGAATATCGTGCCATAAATTCATAATAATTTTTATAATTAATAATTAATAATATATTTAAAAGTATAGTACATCAGTATTTTTTTTCAAGAAATTTATATACATATGATAAAGAAATAGATCTTCCTTATTGTTTTATACAAAATGTTGCATCATAATATATATAAATGGTATACTTTATTGTATATGAAAAAGAAACTATCAATTTTTATTACTATTTTTGTCCTTGTATTTGGAATACAATTTTCTCAAACAAAAAATGCATTTGCTGTTGTTCCTGTTATAGAAGATGGTGTTAATCTTTTTACAAATACTGTAACGACTTCAGAAAACGTATGGCAAGGTTCAAAAGATACTGTTCTCATTCCTTTGATGACATCTATCGCTGATAGAATGTTAACCAAGATGTCAAGTGATGTTATTAGTTGGGCAAATGGTGGACATGATGGTGATACAAGTTTTATTAAAAATTGGGATAATTTCTTAAAAGGAACAGAACATGCGGTTATTCTTGGTAGTTTTGATTATGCATCAAAAAAAGCATCTGAAATACAGAATAATGCAGATATTCAAAATCAAACTAATATATCAAGCTGCCTTGCTAAAATTACAGAAGAAGCAGGTTCACAAGCTGAGTGTGAAAATTATTATCCATATATTGATGATTTTAATCGATGTATTAATGCACTTCATATAAATGATCCAAGCTATGATGATGATTATTATGATTGCGAAACAAGGAGAGCTTCTGATCAGGTTTCTCTTGATGCTTGTATTGCAGGAATACCAGCATATAACATAGCAGCACAAGCATGTAATACACAGCAAGCAGACCAAACAGGTCAAATACTTGGATCTATTGCGCAACAAAATTTTGATAATTATCAATCAGGCGAACAATTTAATGTTCGATCTGCAGCAAAAACAATTGCAAATTTTGGTTTAAAAACAAATATTGATGAAACTACAGCTCTTATAGATGGAGATGGGAATACCTTAAAAAAATTACTTGGTACACAGCAAAAGGTAAACCAATTTAAAAATGATATTACCGTTGGAGGGTGGTCTGGATATATTGCTTTTGGAGACCCACATAATTATTCATCGGGAACACAATCGCTTATAGAAAATGCCCTTGGTGAAAAAACAACCAGTAAAATTTCAAGTGTTATACAAGATATACAAACACCTCAAAAACTTCTTGATAAAAAAAGCTGTTCAGGTGGAGGAAAAGCAGTAAAGGGGAAATGTCCAGAAGGAGAACTTTTAATCACTGAAACACCAGGGCAACAAGTTACCGCAAAATTAAACAAAGCACTTCTTTCTGATGAAAAAAAGGCATCGTTATTTTCAGGACAACTTGTAGGGTCACTAATAAAAGCAGTTGGAAAGCTTACTGATAATTTAATTACAGTTGGGGTAAGCAAACTAACATCGGCCGCAGCAACAAGTTTCTTTAAGCCACAAGATAATCAAGTCTTTACCTCAGCTGGTGGATCAGCTAACTATCAATCAGAGTATGATGTCTTGGGGATTGCAAATGATACTACTACCTCACCAACAAATGAAATAGTTACTCATACAGATGGAAATCCTATAGTAAATAATAATAACGATAGCCAAAACACTGCCTTTTTAGGTGGACCAGATGATCAAGGTATAGGGTGGAATACTGGTACACAAATTATTATTAATCTAAAAGAAGATTTAGAAAAAAATATAAAACTTGCAACAGAAGAATTATCTTATTTTAATCAAATAGATGTAAGTCTTGAGACATATAAAAATACCGCTATTAATCTTGACCGCTGTATTCCTGGACCTGATTATAATTGGGAACAACGCTACAAAGACCAATGGAGTACCTTTGGATCTGGAGATGGAAATGCTCTTAATAATATTGGTTTCTCTGAAACAAAAGAAATGTATGATGATCCATTAGTAAATATTCCAGGATCACTTCAGATGCGGGATACTTTTTCAAGTATCATAAAAACAACAGGTCAAGAATCTCAAAAGTTGAAACAACGAAAAAATACTGTTACGAATGTCGTTCGTGTTCTTAATTCAATTCGTGACGATATTACATCACAATTTAATAATTTAATGTTGTCAAATACATCTATAGTAGCACCTCTTGTTCTTTATTCATCAGAATGGGATATATTAACAACACAACAACAAATCCAGGCATTAACACAAGCTGAACAAGGGTTCACCAAAAGTGATGGGTCTCTTTCAGGTGGTTACTTCATCCTAAAAGAAAATGAGACTATTGCAGGTGTTATTGAAACTGAAAATACTCGTGCAAAGGAAGCTGTCTTATCATTAGCGTGGGATATTTGGCGTGATAAAACTGATAAAGAAAAAAAGCAAAATTTACGTTACAATTATTATATATTAGAAAATGACTTATCTAATAAACAGTTTGTTGCACAGGCACGTGCAAATCTCTATAGAATTAACAATGGAGGAGAACAAAGCAAGAAACTACTTAATGATTGTCTTATTCTTAAAGCCTACACACTAGGAACAGATGTTTCTGATCTTACAACGGTTACCTCGAATAACACGTCTTCAGTGGTTGGACAAGCAGCAATAACAATAGGTCTTTACACTCTTAATCCTGCCCTAGGTATCATTAATGGAGTAGGAAGTCTCTTTGGTGGTGGAGGTCTCTTTGGCCCTAGTGGACAAAGCTTTACTTTTATTCCATTGGGAAATGCACGAAGCGATGCAGAAATTAAAACTTTTTTGGAAACACAATATAATCTTTACAATAGTGGTAGCTCAGAAGCTCTTTTCCAAACTGATATATTAACAAGACCATCTGCCTTGCAAAATAGCCTCCTTGGTTTTGATGATTCTCAAACTCAAACGGTTAATGTTCAAACATCAACAGGAACAGAAACTGATTTACCTGATTATGCAGAAATGACACTCCCAGAAACAGAAGCCTATTTCCAAAGCAAATATCCAGATTATGGATTTAAAGATGAAATAAAAAATGTCTATGATTTAAAAAATCTCTATAAATATGATCGATTCTATTCTGGATTTAATCGAGCTCGTGGTGTACGTGGAACCTTATTTTGTAGAAATTCACGAGTATTTGATGCTATTGACGGAACCCCTGATAATTCACGTTCAATATGTATCAAAAATTGGTATATCGCATCAAATCTAGATTATGAAACAGTGTTCTCTGGAATTTAATTTCATAAAAAAACACCTTTTGGTGTTTTTTTATATTAAAAATAAGTAACCGTAATAAGATAAAGAGTTTCTAAATATATATATATGTATTATACTGTAGCTATGAAAAAAATATTTAAATTTCTCTTTATTACTCTTGTTATAGTAAATGCAGCAATAGCACCTATCCAGGTACAGAGAGCTCCGGAAAAATTAGGTCAAATAGTAACAATTTCAGTACAAAAAGTATTTGCCCGGGGAAAAATAACCATAACAAATGCCAAAAAATCAAAAGAAAATTATCTTGAATGTGGAGCGCTTGAATTTGGTTGTAAACTCCTTAATGCTCTAGGAACAGTAAGTATCCGTGTGGGAAACTATTTAGTTGGAATATCTGCTTATGTTATGGATATATTTCTCAGTCATAGTATCCAAAGCTCATCATATAGTGATTCTGGATTCATAGAACAAGGGTGGGAAATATTACGTAATGTTACAAACCTGGTCTTTATTTTTGCTTTGATTACTCTTGCTTTTCAGATGGTACTTGATATTGGAAAGGCAAATGCAAAAAGCATTCTTATGAAGGTCATCTTGGTTGCCCTTACAATTAATTTTAGTCTTTTTATGGTGTATGCTATCATAGATACTTCAAATATTTTTACCCATGTTTTTTATAATAAAATTACTCAAAAAAATGTTACATTTAGTTCCGCAAAATTTAAAAAAGGTAATAAAGATGTCAGTCTTAAAGATATTAAATCTTCAAG